>JBARAE010000076.1:0-7962 GCA_049791715.1 Micromonospora sp. | reverse complement strand
CGGCCCGGCGGCGCAACCGGGCGGTGGTGTCCGCGGCGAAGCCGGCCGACGCCGTCGAGGCGACGCTCGCCCTGGCCGCCGACGCGTTCGTGATCACTACCGCGGCCGGCCCGGACGTGGTGGCCGGCTACCCGTGGTTCGGCGCCTGGTCACGGGACACGATGACCTCGTACGACGGGCTCTTCCTCGGCACCAACCGGGCCGACGAGGGGCGGGCGCTGCTGCGGGCGTACGCGGCGACGCTGTCGGAGGGGATGCTGTCGAACACCGCCGACACCGGGCGGGTGGAGTACAACACGGTCGACGCGACGCTGTGGTTCCTGCACGCGGTGAGCCGCCACGTCACGGTCACCGGCGACACCGACCTCGGCGATGAGCTGCTGCCCGCGCTGCACGCGGTGGTGGAGGCGCACCTGGCCGGCACCCGCTACGGCATCGGCGTCGACCCGGCGGACGGTCTGCTCACTCAGGGCGGCACCCCGGGCACGGCGCTGACCTGGATGGATGCCCGGGTGTACGGGATGCCGGTGACGCCCCGTACCGGCAAGCCGGTGGAGGTCAACGCACTCTGGGTCAACGGGCTGGCCGGCCTGGCCGAGCTGACCGAGCTGGTCGGCCGGGACGCCACCGCGCTGTGGGGGCTGCACACCAGGGCGGCCGCCTCGTTCCGGGAGCGCTTCCCGGCGCCGGTGGGTTGGCTGCACGACGTGGTGGACGCGCCCGCGCCGGCGTACCCGCTGGGCGGGGCGGCGCACCACGACGACGACCTGCTCCGCCCGAACCAACTGCTCGCCTGGTCGCTGCCGTACGCCCCGCTGGAGCCGGACGAGGCGACGCTGCGCCGGATCACCGCCGGACTGTTCACCCCGCTCGGCCCGCGCAGCCTCGCCCCCGACTCGCCCGGCTTCGTCGGCCGGCACCGGGGCGGGCCCGCCGAGCGGGACTCCGGCTACCACCAGGGGACGGTCTGGCCATGGCTGATCGGTCCGTTCGTCGACGCGTACCGGCGGGCCGGGCTCCCGACCGATGAGCTTCTCGTCGGGCTGGAGGGCCACCTCACCGAGTACGGGCTGGGCTCGGTGAGCGAGACCGCCGACGGCGCCGCCCCGCACCGGGCGACCGGCTGCCCGTTCCAGGCGTGGTCGGTGGCCGAGCTGCTGCGCGTCCGACGGAACCGATAGGTACCCGTTACACACCGGCAACGGCCGCGTCTCCGCTGGTTATCGACCGCTCGGCAGGATTGGCCCCGACCCCGGGCGAGGCGGCGGGCAGGGTCGGTCGGCGTGCGCCCCGGGACACAACTCCAAGGGGGCCGCATGTCACCTGACGCCGACGTGATCGACATCCACCCCGCCCGGCACCAGCGGGTGCTGATCCTGTCCTGGGAGTATCCGCCCGTGCTCGTCGGTGGACTCGGCCGCCACGTGCACGCCCTCTCCATCGCCCTGGCGGCCGCCGGTCACGAGGTCACCGTCGTCACCCGGCACGCGGAGGGCGCGCCGCTGGAGGAGTACGCCGAGGGGGTGCGGATCCTCCGGGCCCCCGAAGATCCGGTGGCCTTCCCGCTGGCGACCGGTTCGCTGCTGGCCTGGACGATGGCGTTCAACCACACGCTCACCCGCACCGCGCTGCGCGCCGCCGGGTCCGGCTCGTACGACGTGATCCACGCCCACGACTGGCTCGTCGCGCACACCGCGGTGACCCTGGCCGAGCACCTCGACGTGCCGCTCGTCACCACCATCCACGCCACCGAGGCCGGCCGGCACCAGGGCTGGCTGCCCGAGGAGATGAACCGGACCATCCACGGCGTCGAACACTGGCTCAGCAACGCCTCGGCCCGGGTGATCGCCTGCTCCGGCTACATGCGGGACCAGGTGGCCCGTCTTTTCGACGTACCGGACGGGCGCATCGACGTGGTGCCGAACGGGGTCGACCATCGCGCCTGGCACCCCCGACCCAGGGCGGTCGCCGCCGCCCGCGCCCGCTTCGCCGGTGACGGCCCGCTGGTCGGGTACGCCGGACGGCTGGTCTACGAGAAGGGCGTGCAGCACCTGGTGCACGCCGTGCCGTACCTGCTGGCGCGGCACCCCGGCCTGCGGGTGGTGATCGCCGGCGACGGGCCGTACCGGGACGAGCTGCGGGCCGAGGCCAGGCGGCTGCACCTCGGCGACACGGTCCGCTTCGTCGGTTTCCTGGACGCCACCCAGCTTCCCGCAGTGCTCGCCGCGACCGACGCGACCGTGGTCCCGAGCCTCTACGAGCCGTTCGGCATGATCGCCCTGGAGGCGGCCGCCGCCGGCGCCCCCCTCGCGGTGGCACGTACCGGCGGGCTGGCGGAGCTCGTCGAGCCCGGCGTCACCGGGGTGACCTTCCCGCACGGCGACCCGGACGCGCTCGCCGGCGCGGTCCACCAGTTGCTCGGCGACGAGGTCTTCGCCCGGCGGGTGGCCCGCCGTGCCCGCGCCAGGGTCACCGAGCGGTACGGCTGGGCCACCATCGCCGCCCGGACGGCGGGCAGCTACGCCGCCGCCTGCCGGGAGCACGGCTCGTTCCAGGCGCGCCGGGCCGCCGCGCTGCTGGCCGACGCCCGACCGGCCATCGCGATCCCGGAGGGCAACCTGCTCACCGGGGCCGCCGGCTGAGGGCACCAGCGTCCGGTCCCCGACACCCCTCCCCAGTGGACCATCCGGGTGATGGCCCCCGACGGTGCGCCAAACTACAGTGGCGTAGTTTTGGCGATCAAGATCCCCTGGGGAGGGCGAGTCGAGATGATGGGACCGTCCCACGCACTGTCCGGCGCGGCGGTGTGGCTGACCGGCTCCTGGGCGCTGGACCAGTTCGCCGACTACCACCAGACGCCGCTGGCGCTGGCGGTGGGCACGGCGGTCTGCGCCGGCGGGGCCCTCTTCCCGGACCTCGACCTCTCCGGCAAGGTGACCCGCAACCAGGGCGGGGCGACCGTGGCCCGGACCTTCGGAGTGTTCAGCCTCTTCATCGCCGAGGTGATGGAGAAGATCTCGCTGGGCGTCTACTACGCGACGAAGTTGAGCCGGGACCCCCGCCGGAACAACGGCCACCGGACGCTGACCCACACCCTCCCGTTCACCGTGCTGGTCGGCTGGGGCACCACGGCGCTCTGCGCGCACTACGGCAAGTGGGCCGTGGTCAGCATCCTATTCTTCATGATCGGGCTGGCGCTGCGCGGGCTGTTCGACGAGTGGGCCGAGCGGGCCGGCTGGGTGATCGTCACCCTGGCGTCGGCGGCCGCCGCCTGGTTCACCTTCGCCAACCTCCCCGGCGACCGCGGCTATCCGCTGATCGGGCTCGCGGTCGGGGTGGGCTGTTTCGTGCACATCCTCGGCGACATGATCACCCGGGCCGGGGTGCCGATCCTCTGGCCGATCCCCATCAAGCGGCGGATGTGGCTGATGGTCGGTCTACCCAACGGCATCGCGCTGCGGACCGGCAGCAAGGCCGAGGTGATCGTGCTGCGCGCCGCGCTGACCGTCCTGGCGGCGCTCGCGGCGGTGGGGCTGGTCGCACCGTCGGTGCTGCACCGGTTCAATATCGAGGTATGACCGACAGCCTCGCCCTGCGCCGGCCCCTGGACGACGACGAGGTGCCCGCGTTCTGGCGGCGGCTCGGGCTGCCCGGACTGGCCGACGTGCACACGCACTTCCTGCCACCCCGGCTGCTGCGCAAGGTGTGGGCGTACTTCGACGCGGCGGGCCCGCTGGTCGGCACGGAGTGGCCGATCCGGTACCGGTGGAGCGACGCGGAACGGGTGGCCCATCTGCGGCGGCTCGGCGTCCGGGCATTCACCGCGCTGGCGTACCCGCACCGGCCCGGGATGGCGGCGGAGCTGAACCGGTGGACCCTCGACTTCGCCCGGGCCACGCCCGGCTGCCTCCCCTCGGCCACCTTCTATCCCGAGCCGGAGGCCCTCGCTTACGTCACCGACGCGCTGACCGAGGGCGCCCGGGTGTTCAAGGTGCACGTGCAGGTCGGCGGCTTCCTGCCCACCGATCCGGCGCTGGACAAGGTGTGGGGGGTGCTGGCGGAGGCCGGCGTACCGGTGGTGGTGCACGCCGGACACGCCCCGGTGGGAACCCCGCACACCGGGCCGGAGCCGTTCGCCGCGCTGCTGGCCCGGCACCCGAGGCTGGCCGCGATCGTGGCACATCTGGGTGCGCCGGACTACGCCGCGTTCCTCGGCTTGGCCGAGTCGTACGAGCGGGTGCGGCTGGACACCACCATGGCGTTCACCTCGTTCTTCGACCGGTTCGTGCCGTTCCCCGACGGAGAGCGGCCGCGCCTGCGGGAGCTGGGGCTGGCCGGGAAGGTCCTGCTCGGCAGCGACTTCCCGAACATTCCCTACCCGTACGCCGAGCAGCTCGCCGGGCTGGCCCGCCTGGACCTCGGCGACGACTGGCTGCGGGCGGTCTGCTGGGGCAACGCCGCCGCCCTGTTCGACCTGGCCTGAGAGTTCCGATCTGCGCCGACGAGGGACGGTCATCGACGTCGATGAGACGTACGATGCGCACATGCCACCGGGTCTGCTCGGCGCGGGCACCCTGGCCGGGACGCCGAGGGGGCGATGGCTCGCGGCGGTGCCGGCTCTCGCGGGGGTCGGCGTGCTCGCCGCGGTCGTGCTGGCCGTTCCGAACCAGGGGCACCTGCTGGTCCTGCGCCCGCTGCACCGGCCCTGGGTCGCCGTGGTCCTCGGGGTGCTGGCCGCCGTCCTCTTCCTGGTGGCCGCCCGGCTGGTCAGCCGGGGCCGGCCCGCGGCGGTGGTCGTACTCGCCGGCGTGCTCACCGTTGCGCTGTGCGCCGCGGCGACCGGCTGGGGCCTGTTCACGGTCGGCTTCCGGGGCGAGATCGTGCGCGAGGAGGTACTCGACATCTCGCCCGACGGGCGGTTCGAGGTGGTCCGGCAGGACGGCACGGACGTCAAGGGTGTCCCCGGGACGGTGGTACGCATCCGCTCCCGGAGCGGGTTGCTGAGCCGGGAGTCGGCCTGGGAGCTGGCCATGTGCGGCCCCGGTGTGCCCGGTGGGCTGCGCGGGGAGTTCGTCGGCGACGACGTCGTGCAACTCCACGGGCCCGGCGGGCGGTCCCTGCGGACCGGCTTCGACCCGCGCACGCTGCGTCCGGCACACGTGCTGACCGTCTGCCCCTGACAGGTCGCTGGACGAGGCGTGGCGGTCAGCCGAGCTGCTCGCCTGCCGAGCGGGCGAGCAGCTCCAGCAGCTCCGGGCGTCGGTGAGGATCAGCTGTCGGTGGGTGGGTCTAGCGTCGACCGGCAGAGACGCTCAGCGTGAAATGGGGGAACCATGACCACACTCGAGAACCGGCCGAACACCGCGCTCCTCGTCATCGACGTGCAGAACGGCGTCGTCGAGGGGGCGCACGACCGCGACGCCGTCGTGGCGAACATCGGCAGCCTGGTCGAGAAGGCGCGGCAGGACGATGTCCCGGTCGTCTGGGTCCAGCACTCCGACGACCACCTTGCGCGGGGCAGCGAGAAATGGCGGATCGTCCCCGAGCTGACCCCGGGCGACACCGAGCCGCTCGTCGAGAAGCACTACGGGGATTCCTTCGAGGACACCAGCCTGGAGACCGTGCTGGCCGGCCTCGGGGTGGGACGACTCGTCGTGGTCGGCGCACAGACCGACGCCTGCATCCGCTCGACGCTCCACGGCGCGTTCGCCCGGGGCTACGACGCGACCCTCGTCAGCGACGCCCACACGACGGAGGATCACACGCCGTGGGGTGCGCCCCCGGCCGACCAGGTCATCGCACACACCAACCTGTACTGGAGCTACCAGACGGCACCGGGGCGGACGGCCGGGACGGTCGAGACCAAGAACGTCGCCTTCGGCGCCACGTCCTGACAGCGGTCCAGCCCGGACGGGAACGCCGTCAGACCCCCACCCGCTGGGGCGGGACGGTGAGCCCGTAGAGCGCCATCAGCTCCGGACTGTCGATCCGGCTGCCGTCGGCGACCGAGTCGCAGGAGATGTCGACGATCTGGTCCTTGTGCGCCAGCAGGTAGGGGCGGGCACCGACGTCGGCGCTGGCCAGGGTCGCGATGCCGGGCCAGTGCCGGCGGCCGAAGAGCATCGGGTAGCCGCGCAGGCCGCCGTAGGTGGCGCACACCAGCACGTCCGGGTACGGCAGCGCGGTCACCCGTCGCACGGCCGCGGCGGTCAGCCCCGGCATGTCGACCGGTACCACGACGACGGCTTCGATTCCGTCCTCGGTCAGCGCCGCCAGGCCGGCGCGGATCGAGGAGCCGACGCCGGTCCCCCACGCTCGGTTGATCACCACGGTGGCGCCGCTCAGGTCCGCGGTCTCGCGGACCTGGTCGGCCGCCGCGCCCAACACGACCACGACCTGCTCGCAGCCCGCCTCGGTCATCGTATCGACCATCTGGCTGACCAGGGGCTTCTCCCCCTGGTGCAGCAACGCCTCGGGTCCACCGATCCGGCGTCCCCCACCAGCGGCGATGATCATTCCTGCGATCCGGTTCAGCGCTGCGCCCCCTCCACCTGGAGACGGACCGGGCGTGTGCCCCGGTCCGTCCCGTCGTACGGACATCGGGCCCAACGAGCGCTCGTGGACGGGGTGGCGGGATAAAAGGGAGCGATTCGGGCGGTATACCGCTTTGTTGCCCTACCGTTATGCCGCGTCGGCGTAGGTGTCGACGATGGAAAGATCCAACGGGAAGCGGACCGCGGTGTCGCCGAAGAGCAGCGCCGCCGCCCGGGCGCCCGACGCGGTGACCGCCTCCGCCACCGCCTCGGCCTGCTCCTTCGGGCAGTGCACGATCACCTCGTCGTGCTGGAAGAAGACCAGCTCCGCCTCCGTCCCGGCCAGCATCGTGCGCAGCGTCGCCAACAGCGTGGAGGCCCACTCGGCGGCGGTCGCCTGGATGACGAAGTTGCGGGTGAAGCGGCCACGGGAACGGGCGGCGCGGGCACGGGGACTCTGCGGGTCGGCACCGACGTCCGGATCGGCCTCCTCGCCGTCCGCGAAGCCGACCGACCCCGGCGGGCAGGTACGCCCCAACCAGGAGCGGACCAGACCGCCGGCCTCACCGGTGCGGGCGGCCGCCTCGACGTACCCGAACGCGGTCGGATAGTTCCGCTTGAGCACCGCCAGGGCGGGCACCGCGGCGCCTCCCGTCTGCCCGTACATGGCGCCGAGCAGGGCCACCTTGGCCCGGGCCCGGTCACCCGCGAAGGCGTCCCGGGCGAGCGCCGCGTAGAGGTCCCCGGCGCCACCGGCCGCGGCGAGCCGGGCATCACCAGAGACCGCGGCGAGCACGCGCGGCTCCAACTGGCCCGCGTCGGCGACCACGAACGTCCAGCCCGGATCGGCCACGACCGCCCGCCGGATCACCTTGGGAATCTGCAACGCCCCGCCGCCCCGGGTGGCCCACCGGCCGGAGACCACGCCGCCGGGGACGTACTCGGGGTGGAAGCGACCGTCGGCGACCCAGGCGTCCCGCCACGCCCAGCCGTGCGCCGTCCAGATCCGGTAGAGCTCCTTGTACTCCAGGACCAGCGGCACCGCCGGGTGCTCCACCCCGCGCAGCACCCAGGCCCGCGTGCTGGGCAGTTCCACCCCGACGCGGGCGAACGCCTTGAGCAGTTCGGCCGGCGAGTCGGCGTGCACCTGCCGGACGCCGAACGCCTCGGCGATCTGGGCGGCCAGCTCGGCCAGCCGCCGGGGTGGCCCGCCGACCGGGGACGCCTCGCCGAGCAGGTCGGCGAGGATGGCGTCGTGCACCTCCGGCCGCCAGGGAAGGCCGGACGCGCCCATCTCGGCGGCGATCAGCGCGCCGGCCGACTCGGCGGCCACCAGCAGCCGGAACCGGCCGGGGTGCTCGGTCGCCGCGATCCGGGCGAGCTGGTCGGCGTACACCCGGGTCAGCGCCTCGATGCCCGGGCCCGGCGG
>JBARAE010000075.1:0-3106 GCA_049791715.1 Micromonospora sp. | reverse complement strand
GCCGTCCGCCGGGGCGCAGGGCCTTCCCGACACACCTTGCCGGCCTCGGTGCTCATCGCCGGGTCAACCAGCGGCGGCCGGATGCCGGGCCGGCAGGCGGATGGTGACGGTGAGCCCGCCGCCCGGGGGTGATTCCAGCGCGACCGCACCGCCATGCGCGGTGATCAGCTCGCGGACGACAGCCAGCCCAATTCCGCTGCCGGCGATGTGCCGGGCGTCCCGGCCGCGCCAGAGCCGCTCGAAAGCGTGGGGGAGTTCCTCTGCCGGGATACCGGGGCCGGTGTCCGCCACGGTCAGCAGGGCCTCGGTGGCCTCGACGCGCGCCCGCAGGTCGACCCGGTCGCCGGGTCGGCAGTAGCGGGCGGCGTTGGCCAGCAGGTTCGTGACCGCCTGGTGCAGCCGGTCCGGGTCGGCCCGCACCGGGACCGGCCCGTGGAGATCGGTCGTGACGGTCAGGCCGGCGGCGTCCAGCCGCGGGTGCTGGGCGGCGAGCGCAGCGCGGGCCACGGCGGCCAGATCGGTGTCGACGGGGTGCAGGGACAGCACGGCGGCTTCGGCGGCGGACAGGTCGGCGAGGTCCTCGACGACTCGGCCGAGGCGCAGGGTTTGATCGTGCAGGGCGGCCAGCCGTTGCGGGTCGGCCGGGCGCAGCCCGTCCCGCAGTTCCTCAAGGCCGGCCTGCAGGGCGGCCAGCGGGGTGCGCAGTTCGTGGGCCACGTCGGCGGCCAACTGCCGGCGGACCCGCTCGGCGCGTACCACCTCCTCAGCCATGATGTCGAAGGCCTGTGCCACCTCGCCCAGCTCGCCGGGGGCGGATACCGCCGCCCGGGCTGTGTGATCACCGGCCGCGAAGCGGCGGGTGGCGGCGGCCAGCGCGACCAACGGCTGGGCCAGCCGGCCGACCACGTACGCGCTGACCAGCAGCGCCGCGACAAGTGCGACCAACGCGGCACCGCCGATCCACGACCAGGCCACGTCGCGGCCGCTGGCCGCCGCAGCGGTGAAGGCCAGCCGCACGGTGCCGACCCGCTGCCCGCCGGCGGTGACCGGCGCCTCCACGACCGTGCCGGTGCTGGTGCGCATGCCGTCCATGGGGCCCATGCGGCGGCCGGGCCACACCATGCCGCCGTCGGGTTGCAGCACCACCAGGCGGGCGCCCGCGCCGTCGGCCAACGCCGCGGCCTGCGCCAACTCCGCGCCGGTCCAGCTCCCGGTCCGGGCGTACGCCGCACCGGCCGCCGTCGCCACCCTTCGCGCGACCTGCTGCCGGTCGGCCTGCTGGGCGCTGGCCAGCCCGCGGTTGGTGGCCACCAGCGCGGCGATGCTCAGCACCGCCACCGAGGAGAGCGCGACCAGCACGAACGCGGCCAGCAGCCGCCGGCCCAGCGGGCCGGACAGGGGCCGCCGCCCCCGGCTGCTCGGCCGCGACAGCTCAGCGGTCACGGGTCCAGCCCAGCCGGTAACCGACGCCCAGGACGGTCTCCACCACGCCGGCGGCGTCCGGGCCGAGCTTGTGGCGCAGGTTCTTCACGTGCGAGTCGATGGTGCGCTCGTACCCGGGAAACTCGTACCCGCGGACCCGGTTGATCAGCTCGTAGCGGGAGTACACCCGGCCCGGGGCGGCGGCCAGCGCGGTCAGCAGTCCCCACTCGGTGGGGGTCAGATCCAGCCGGGTTCCGTCCAGCAGCGCCTCGTGGCGCGGCTCGTCCAGCCGCAGCCGGCCACCTCCGAAGCAAGCCGAAGCGACGGAGCCGGCTGTGCCGCGGGTACGGTGCAGCACGGCCTCCACCCGTAACACCAACTCGGTTGGGCTGAACGGCTTGGTGACGTAGTCATCGGCGCCCCGGCGCAACCCGTCGATGCGCTCCTCGACCGTACTGCGCGCGGTCAGCACAACCACCGGCACCTGCGAACCGTCGTGGGCGGCGGCCAGCACCTCCAAGCCGTCCACGTCCGGCAGGCCCAGATCCAGCACGACGAGGTCGACCCCGCCGGCGGCCAGACGGCTCAGCGCTTCCGCACCCGATCCGGTGGTGTGCACCGCGTGCCCGGCCCGTTCCAGGTAGCGGCGTACCACGTCCCGCAACTCCCGATCGTCCTCGACGACCAGCACCGTGTCCGACACAGCCTCACGCTCCCGCCGCCGGCGCGCCCGGGCCAGGGCCGAACGGCCCGCGACGCGCCGTCGGCAGGCCCTGCCACGGATGAGGTGGCAACCTCCACCGAGCCCTCCACCCCGTGCCGAGCGTTGCCGGACCCGGAGACACCACGAGGCGCTCGCCGAGTAGCGCAGCCGGCCGCCCGAGGAACGCGGTGTCGAAGTTCGGCATCCAGCCGATCCGTGGCGGGCGCCCTGCCCAATGAGCCAGTCGCTGCCCTGGATTCGGCAGTCCCTATTACGACCGATTCTTCCGCCGCATTAGCTGCCTCGCTGGCGTGGGGACAGGTAAACAGGAATGGTTTGCGGTAGCCGCCCGATGTGCTCCTGCCCAGCTCAAGCTGTAATGTTACGCATCGTGAAGTGCTAGGTTTAATCGCATGAGCACCTATTTTGTGTCTCGGGTGCTACGCGGAAGTGCTCAATTCCCCCCTCGGACACGACCCATAGGCCCACGGTGCGCGCTGAGATCAGCTTCAGCGTGCACCGTCTGCGTTTCGGGTTGGTAGGTCAGCCGTAGGCCGAGCTGGCGGTAGACCGCGGCTTTGTCGGCTGGGTCGGCGTCGTGGAGCGTGGTGACGATGTCGCCGAGTGCTTGCACCAGATTCGCGATCTCGATTTGACTCATCCAGCGTTGTTCTGGCGGCTGTGTCGTTTGAAGATCGGCTTTGGCCCGTGCCCGTTCGGCTTGCGTTTGGGCTATCCAGCTGGTGACTACCGCGGGGCCCGCCCCGGCGTCGAGGGCTGCCCGGTATTGCCCGAGCTTCGCGTCACAGGCGGTGATCGTGGCGCGGGACTGTAAATTGCTCCTCTGTCATCCATGAAGGAGCGGGGCCGGTCAAGTCTCGGGTTTTGACCTGCTGACGTTGTTTTTTCCGGTTCCGGCAATGGGTTTTGGGCAGGCGTGTGTGCGGTGCCGGGGTCAACGGCTGGGCCGTAGGCCCACCC
>JBARAE010000074.1:0-7021 GCA_049791715.1 Micromonospora sp. | reverse complement strand
CCGGCTCTACGTCGCTCGCTACAAGCTGGCTGCCCTGCACCGCGCCACGCTCCGCGACCCGCTGACCGGGCTGGCCAACCGCGCCGGCCTGGCCGACGCCTGGGCTCAGCTCGTAGCGCTGCGGCCGTGGGTGGTGGTGGTCGACCTGGACGGCTTCAAGCCGGTCAACGACACCCACGGCCACGCCGCCGGGGACCTCGTGCTGACCGCCGTCGCGGAACGCCTGCGCCGCGTTCACGGTGTGGCCGCCCGGCTCGGTGGGGACGAGTTCGCCGCCCTCCTGCTCGACCCGAACCCGGCTGCGGCTGCCCGACAGCTCGCCGCCGCCATCGCCGCTCCCGTCCGGCTGCCGTGCGGTGTGGCGGTGTCGGTGACGGCCAGCATCGGGCTTGCCCCCGCCAGCCCGACCGGCCTCGCCGCCGCCCTGGCCGACGCCGATGCGGCCATGTACCGGGCCAAGACCACCGGGGCCGGCGTCGTCGCCTTCGATCCGCTGAGGGACGACCACGCCACCGCCGAGCCCCGCCCCACCTTCCGTGTGCGCGACCTGACCCCGTCGCTGGGGGTGGGTCGATGACCATCACCCCGGCGCTGCCCGGCCTCGCCCCCGCCGCCCCCGAGGGCCCGAGGCCGGGCTCCCGGGCCGCTCGGATGCTCATGCCCCGCTCCGTGGACGTCGTGGCCGACCTCGCCGCGGACTACAGCGTCTGCACCCGCCCCGTCTCCCTGCGCCGCACCGACCTCGACAGCGGGCAGACCGAAGTCATCGACATGCCCTGCGGGGCCACCCAGGAAGTCAAGTGTCCGGCCTGCGCCAAGCGCGCCCGCCGGCTGCGGCAGCAGCAGATCCGGGAGGGCTGGCACCGCGACGACGAACCCGACCCCGGCCCGCAACCGGCCACCGAGGCGCAACGCGGCCTGATCGTGGCTCGCGCGCATCTCGAGTTCGCCCGCGACGAAGCCGCCCGCGCGTCGCAGTGGGATCAGGTCGCCGACCTGGACGACGCGATTGCGGAGCTGGAAGCGCAGATCACTACCGAAGGACTTCGGGGGCGCCCGGCACCGCCGCACGCCAGCGAGGACCAGGAGGACAGCGACGGCAAGCGGCGGGTCCGCTCCACCAAGCGGCGGCAGGACGCCCCGGGCCTGCCCCGCCTGCCCGTCGAGAACCGCACCCTCGGGCGGACCTTCGAGGGTCACGACGGGATGGTGTTCCGGCCGTCGATGTTCCTCACCCTCACCCTTGGCTCCTACGGCCGGGTCCACTCCGACGGCACGCCGGTCGACCCCGACGCCTACGACTACCGGCGGGCCGCCTGGGACGCCGTGCACTTCCCTCGGCTGCTGGACCGGTTCTGGCAGAACCTGCGCCGCGCTGTGGGCTGGAACGTCCAGTACGCCGGGGCGGTCGAGCCGCAACGCCGGCTTGCCCCGCACGCGCACTTCGCCATGCGCGGCACCATCCCCCGGGCGTTGGTCCGCCAGGTGGCCGCCGCGACCTATCACCAGGTGTGGTGGCCCTCGGTGGACGAGCTGGTCTACGAACCGGGAAGGACGCCGCAGTGGAACCCGGATGCCGGCGGCTACACCGACTCCGACACCGGGGACCTGCTGTCGACGTGGGAGGAGGCCCTGGACCTGGCCGACGCCGACCCCGACGCCGAACCGGTGCACGTCGTCCGCTTCGGCGTCCAGGTCGACGCCAAGGGCGTCCTCGCCGGCACCAAGGACGCCGACCGGTGCGTCGGCTACATCACCAAGTACCTGACCAAGCAGGCCGCCGACTGCCACGACGTGACCACCGGCCGGCAGCGGGCGCACCTGGAACGGCTCTGGCAAGAGCTGCGGCACACGCCGTGCTCGGAGCGGTGCGCGAACTGGCTGCTCTACGGCATCCAGCCTAAGAAGGCCCGGCCGGGACTCAAGCCGGGGAACTGCAAGAACAAGGTCCACAAGCGAGAAACCCTCGGCATCGGCGGTCGGCGTGTCCTCATCTCTCGGCAGTGGTCCGGCAAGACCCTGGCCGACCACCGGGACGACCGACGCGAGTGGGTCAAGGCTCTGCTCGGCGTCACCACCGGCGCCGACACCGCCCCGACCGCCGCCGACACCGTCCGGCACGCCTGGGAACTCGCCAAACCCACCGACCCCGACGTGCCGCCCCTCGGTCACCGGGTCCTACGCGCCATCTCTGAACGCATCCAATGGCGGGCACAGCTCGACACTGCGAGACGCAACCAGGAACCACCCGATGTTTCGGCAACTGCCACGACTCAGGAGGGAGCAGCATGAAGGCCCGGACCATCGAACCGCTCTGGACGGCAGAGGACGTGTCGACCTTCCTCGGCGTTCCGGTGAGCACCCTCTATCAGTGGCGGTATCGCCGGATCGGGCCGCGGGCGTCTCGGGTCGGCCGGCATCTGCGCTACGACCCGGCCGACGTGCGAGCCTGGCTCGCCAAGCAGGCAGGGTAGCCGGTGAGCGTTGAGAAGCGACCGAATCGGAAGTGGCGAGCACGCGTCTATGACGCCTCGGGCAAGCAGATCGCGCGGCACTTCGATCGAAAGTCGGACGCGGAGCGGTGGGAGGCATCAGCTAAGGCCGCCATCGCGCGGGGCGACTGGATCGACCCAGCTCGTGCGCGGGTAACCGTGGGCGCCTGGGCATCGCAGTGGATGGGGGCTCAGGTACAGCTCAAGCCGTCGACCCGCGCCCGGTACGAGCTGGCGCTACGCCGGCAGATCCTTCCGACCTGGGAGGACATCCCGCTTTCGGCAGTCTCACACGCGGAGGTGGCGGCCTGGGTTCAGCGGCTCACCGCGTCCGGCCTCGCTCCAGCCACCGTCCGCTACGCGCACCGAGTGCTGTCGCTGGTCCTGGCGCACGCCGTGCGGGATGGCCGGATGTCTCGGAATCCGGCAGATGGTGTGCGGCTGCCTCGGGTGGTGCGGGAGGAGCCGGTGTTCCTCGACCACGACCAGGTGGCGAGGCTCGCGGAGGCGTCTGGGCGGTACGGGCTGCTGGTGCGGTTCCTGGCCTACACGGGTCTGCGGTGGGGCGAGGTGTCGGCCTTGCGGGTGTCGCGGCTGGATCTGCTGCGGCGTCGGGTAACGGTGGCGGTGGCCTTCGCAGAGGTCGGCGGAGAGCTGGTCGAGGGCACGCCGAAGAACCATCAACGCCGTTCGGTGCCGATTCCGCGGTTCCTCGTCGACGAGCTGGCCGCGCACGTCGCCGGAAAGCGTCGGGACCAGCTGGTGTTCACCGCTCCGAATGGCGGGCCGCTTCGCAACACCAACTTCCGGTCACGGGTCTTCGCGCCGGCGGCGGCATCGGTCGGGCTGGCCGGGCTCACGCCTCACGACCTGCGGCACACGGCGGCGAGTCTGGCCGTGGCGGCTGGTGCCAACGTCAAGGCGGTGCAGCGGATGCTCGGGCACGCCTCGGCGTCAATGACGCTGGACGTGTACGCGGGCCTGTTCGGTGACGACCTGGACGCGGTCGCCACCCGGCTGGACGAGGCGGTCGCGGCGCGGGACAAGGACTATTCAAGGACCGGCCCCGCCACAGGCGGCGTGATCGACCTCGGGAAACGGCGAAGCCCAGGCCGTTGACCTGGGCTTCTGTGCCGAGCCGCCTGACGGAATCGAACCGTCGACCTACGCATTACGAGTGCGTCGCTCTAGCCGACTGAGCTAAGGCGGCAACGATCGTCAAGTGTACGGCACACCCCGCCCGGCAGCCGAACGGGATCCCCACCCCCCGAACCGGACATCCAGGACGGTTCAGTACGTTCGCCGGACAGCGCTCGCATCCGGACGGGACTAACGTGCGGCACGTGAGTGACGATCACGTACCCGACGAGCCGGCCCCGATCCCCGAGGCGCACCCGGGCGAGCGTGCGGTACGCCGGCCCCGCAGCACCGATCCGCTGGAGTTGGGTTTCGCCCCCCGTAAGCCGGTCCCCTGGCTCGCGCCTTTCCTGCTGATCAGCACGGGCATCCGTACGCTGCTGGCGATGCTCTTCGGGGCGTACCTGGACAAGCGGGAGCTGCAGAACGCGTTCGGGGACGGCATCTTCCGCCAGGTCGGGCCGGACGGCGGGCTCTGGCTGGACTACGTCGCCGACCTGGGTGACGGCTTCGACGCGACGTACTCGATCGCGTACCTGCTGGCGCAGCCGGAGCTGGAGGTGGACGGGCATCGGCTGCCCCGGGCGCAGACGCTGGTGATGGGCGGCGACCAGGTGTACCCGTCGGCGGACTACGCGGCGTACGAGGACCGCTGCAAGGGGCCCTACCAGGCCGCGCTGCCGGTGGCGCCGCCCGAGCGGCCGACGCTTTTCGCGGTCCCGGGCAACCACGACTGGTACGACGGCCTGACCGCGTTCCTGCGGCTCTTTGTGCGCTCCCGGGACCGGCACTTCGCCGGCTGGAACACCGGCCAGTCCCGCTCCTACTTCGCCGTGGAACTGCCGGCCGACTGGTGGCTGCTCGGCCTCGACGACCAGTCCGGCTCGTACCTCGACGACCCGCAGCTCACCTACTTCGACCAGGTCGCCCGCCGACTCACCCCGCAGTCGCGGCTGATCATCGCGGTGCCGGCACCGACCTGGGTCAAGGCCGCCGACCACCCCACGGCGTACGACTCGGTCGACTACTTCATCCGTACGATCATCGCCCCCACCGGCGCGCAGGTCCGGCTGCTGGTCTCCGGCGACCTGCACCACTACGCCCGCTACACCGGCCCGGACCGTCAGCTCATCACCTGCGGTGGCGGGGGCGCCTACCTCTACCCCACGCACAAGCTGCCGGAGCGGATCGAGGTGCCGCCGCGCGACACCCTCGCCCGCCGGGCCAGCCCGACCCGCCCGTACGACCTGGCGGCCCGCTTCCCCGACAAGGCCCGGTCCCGGCGGTACGGCTGGGGCATCTTCGCCCGGCTGCCGTTCCGCAACCCAGGCTTCACCACCCTCCTCGGCACCCTGCACACGCTGCTGATGCTGGCGATGGCCGGGGTGGCGGCGAACCGGGTGGGCACCACCGAGCAACGCCTGTTCAGCGTGCCGCTGGTGATCATGCTGGTGGTGACGCTGCTCGGTGCGGCGTTCTTCGCGAAACCGCCGAGCGCCGGCGGGAAGCGGCACACCCGGCACTGGCTCCTCGGCGTCGGCCACGGGCTCGCGCACCTGCTGCTGGCCGCCGCCGGCACCTGGGTGTGGCTGGCGCTGCCGTTCTACGACTGGCCGTGGCCGCTGCCCGCGGTCGCCGCTGCGGTCGTCTACGGGCCGGTGATCGGTCTGGTGTCGAGCCAGCTCGTCGCGCTGTACCTGCTGGTCGCGGGGGCGTTCGGGGTGAACGTCAACGAGCTCTTCGCCGGGCAGGGCATCGAGGACTCGAAGGCGTTCCTCCGACTGCGCATCGACCCGGACGGCACGCTCACCATCTACCCCGTCGCGGTGGACAAGGTCTCCCACGGCTGGCAGCTCAACCCCGACCAGTCCCCCACCGCCTCCTGGCTGACCCCCAAACGCCCCCTGAGCCCCCGCCTGGCCGAACCGCCCATCACCCTGCGCTGACCCGGTCCTGCCTATTGATCATGGAGGTGACGGCACGTGAGGTGATCAACTTCGCCGCCAACTCCATGATCGACGACGGAACCCGGGCCTGGGGCGGGGTCAGGCGGTGTAGTGCTGGTCGTGGGCCTGGCGGGGGCCGCAGACCGAGGCGCGGCTGCAGGAGCAGCGGGAGCCGTCGGCGTCCAGACGCACCGTGACCGAATCGCGGGGGACGCTGTGGCCGACCACCCGACCGTCGCCCTCCGGGGTCGAGACGCGGGTGCCGACCGCCGGGGCGGACTCCTGGAACCTGGCGTACAGCGGGTGCTCGTACTTCAGGCAGCACATGAGCCGGCCGCAGGCGCCGGAGATGCGCAGCGGGTTGAGCGGCAGGTCCTGGTCCTTGGCCATCCGGATGGTGACCGGCTCGAAGTCGTTCAGGAAGGTGGCGCAGCACAGGTCCCGGCCACAGGAGCCGATCCCGCCCTGCACCCGCGCCGAGTCCCGGGCGGAGAGCTGCCGCAGCTCCACCCGGCAGTGCAGGGTCGCGCCGAGGTCGCGCACCAGCGAGCGGAAGTCCACCCGGTGCGGCGCGGTGAAGTAGATGGTCGTCCGGTCGCTGCCCGTCTCCGCGCTGCCGAGCACATGGTCGACGGCCACCACCTTCATCGGCAGGCCGTGCTCGCGGATCAGCCGCTTCGCGGCGACCTTCGCCTCGGCCTTGCGCCGCCGCAGCAGCTCGTCGCGGCGCAGATCCTCCTCCTGGGCCAGCCCGGCCAGCTTCGGGAAACCGTCGGTGTCGTCCGAGACCCACTGCGCCGCCCAGACGCACTCGGCCACCTCGGGCCCGTCGTCGGTGGGCACCAGCACCCGGTCGCCCACCTGCGGGCGCAGCTCTCCCGGGTCCAGGTAGTAGAGGCGCCCGTACCGGTTGAAGCTGACCGCGCAGAGCATGCCCATGCCCTCACCCTACGTCTCGGAGCCCCTGCCGGCCCGGCTGGCCGTCGCCGGACCGTCACCCGGCGCAGCGATCCACGGTCGTCGACTCGACCGACCGCCCCGGCCGTTGCGTCGTTGATCCTCGCCGGAAGGCTGAAACACGCCCGGCGGGAGGGACAAACGGCGGCGGGCGGCGTTGAGTGAAACCAGACCTGCGGGGGGTGCAGGAAACCACGGCGCCGCCGCCGGAGCCCGGATCACACCGGCTCTGGGCGCGGCGCCGTGGACCGTGCCGGCGCCCGGCCGCCCGGAACCAGCCTCAGTGGCCGATCCGGGTCGTCGCGCTGTACCGGGAGGCGCTCGGCACGCGCTCCCGCCACGTCGCCTCGGCCAGGCTCGGCGACCACTGCCGCAGCAGGGTCTCGGCACCGTCGTACGCCACGCCGAGCACCGTGAGCACCCGGGCCGCGATCTCGGCCGCCGCCAGCGCCCCGGCGGAACCGTCGACCCCCGACGACCGGGTGGCGG
>JBARAE010000073.1:0-1510 GCA_049791715.1 Micromonospora sp. | reverse complement strand
GTCCCGCACCCCGGCCAGCTTGGCGGGGTTGAGGCCGGCGAGGGCCCAGCGGAGGCCGGCCGGCGCGTGCCGGGCCAGGTACTCGGCGGTCAGCCCGCCGGTGAAGCCGGTCGCGCCGAACAGGACGAGGTCGTACGGGCGGTCGTCACGCATCCGCCGAGTGTGCCATTCGCAGGCGCCGGGATCACGGGCAGAACACCGTCCGGACGCAACCGTCGACGCGTTCCCGGAACAGCGCGTACCCGTCCGGGCCCCGCTCCAGCGGCAGCCGGTGGGTGGCCAGGTGCTCGGTGCGCAGCTCGTCGCGGGCCATCCGGTCCAGCAGCATCGGGATCCACCGCTGGCCGTGCTGCCGTGCGCTGCGGACGGTGAGCCCCTTGTTCATCACCGCGCCGAGCGGAAACGTGTCGACGAAGCCGGTCCACGTGCCGAGGACGACGACCGTGCCGCCCTTGCGGCAGGCGTGCACCGCCTCCCGCAGCGCGAGCGGGCGTTCCGCCCCGAGCCGCCCGGTGAAGAACCCCGGGGGCTCGGCCTCCATGCCGACCGCCTCCACGCACACGTCCGGGCCCCGGCCGCCGCTGCGTTCCCGCAGCTCAGCCGGGATGTCGACGTACCGGTAGTTGAGTGGCTCCGCACCGGCGTGCCGTTCGGCCATCCGCAGCCGGTCGTCGTACCGGTCGATCACGATGACCCGGTCCGCGCCGCGCAGCCGGGCGGCCCCCGCGGTGAGCTGGCCGACCGCCCCGGCGCCCCAGACCGCCACCACGTCACCCGGCCCGACCTCGCCCAGCTCCGCCCCCATCCACCCGGCCGGCGCCGCGTCCGAGGCGAACACCGCCCGGTCGTCGCTGACCGGGTCCGGCACGGCGAACGCCCCCACGTCGGCGTACGGCACCCGCACGTACTCGGCGTGGCTGCCGGCGAAGCCGCCCATCGGGGCGGGATGGCCGTAGCAGCCGCCGGTCGGCTGACCCCAGGCCGACTCGGTCACCGCCGCGCCGGTGCCGCCGTTGTCGCAGCAGGCCAAGAGGCCCTGCCGGCAGAACCAGCAGCTGCCGCAGGAGATCGCCGCGCAGACCACCACCCGGTCGGCGACCCGGTGCCGGCGTACCTCGGGCCCGACCTCGACCACCTCGCCGAGGAACTCGTGGCCCAGGACGTCACCGGCGGCGAGGAACGGCACCCGCCCGGCCAGCAACGGAAGGTCCGCGCCGCAGGTGACGCTCTGCCGCACCCGGACGATGATGTCGTGCGCGTTGCGCAGCTCCGGGTCGGGTACCTGCCGTACCGCCAGCTCGTCGGCGCCCTCCCAGCACAGCGCCCTCACCGGGACACCCCCGGCCGGTCCACCGGCGAGCGGTCGGCCCGGAGCACCTCGCCGGTCTCGGTCAACTGCTTGGCCTCCCGCAGCGCCTCCCGGATCAGCAGGCCGGGGTCGTCGCCGACCAGATGGGCCGCCAGGCCGGGCAGCTTCGGCTCGCCGCCCACCGGCCGGGCGGCCAGCTCC
>JBARAE010000072.1:0-2614 GCA_049791715.1 Micromonospora sp. | reverse complement strand
ACCCCGAGGTACGGGCCGCGCTGGCCGCCCGCAACGCGCCGCTGGCCCGGTTCTGGCTGGACCAGCGGGCCCCCGGCGAGGCGGCGCTGCCGGAGCTCACCGGCCGTCGCGCGCTGATCGTGGACGGCGAGGACACCTTCACCGGGATGCTGGCCCACCAGCTCGGCGCCCTCGGCCTGGCGGTCGACCGGTGCGACTGGCGGCGGCCCGCCCCGGTGGACGGGTACGACCTGGTGGTGATCGGTCCCGGGCCGGGCGATCCCAGCGACCTCGCCGAGCCGAAGATGGCGGCGATGCATGCCCTGTTGGCCGGCCTGCTGGCCGCCGGCCGGCCCACCCTGGCCGTCTGCCTCGGACATCAGCTGCTCTCCGGACTCCTCGGCCTGCCGCTGCACCGCCGCGAGGCGCCGTACCAGGGACTGCAGCGGGACGTGTCCGTGTTCGGGTCGACCCGGCGGGTCGGCTTCTACTCCACCTTCACCGCACTCGCGGACGCCGACCGGCTGCCCACCGCGTACGGGACGGTGGAGGTCTCCCGGGACGCGGCCGACGGGGCGGTGGACGCGCTGCGCGGGCCGGGCTTCGCCGGGGTGCAGTTCCACCCGGAGTCGGTGCTCAGCCGGGACGGGATGGCCGTCCTCGCCGACCTGCTCGGGCACCTGCTGATCCGGCCCCCGTTGGCGGCGCATAGTTCCCCGGAACGGGGGTAGGGCTGGGATCGACCGGTGGTTCGGACGGGCCGAGAGCCCCCGTCCGACCACCGGTCGCCCGTGGGTCAGCGGGCCGCGGCCAGCTCCGCGGACAGGCCCTGCTTGAGGGCCTTGCCGATGTGGACCGCGCGCTTCGCGGTCAGCGCGGTGGCGGCCAGCGCGATGTGGTCCGGGGCGACCTCACCGTTGTTGCTGGTGTGCGAGGCGCCGTAGGGGTTGCCGGCGACGAACTGGCTCGGGTCGGTGTAGCCGGGGGTCACCACGACGCCGCCCCAGTGGTAGAAGACGTTGAAGAGCGCGAGCAGCGTGGACTCCTGACCGCCGTGCGAGGTGGCCGTGGAGCAGAACCCGGAGTACACCTTGTTGGCCAGGGCGCCCTGGGCCCAGAGCGGGCCGGTGGTGTCGATGAACTGCTTGAGCTGGGCGGCGACCATGCCGTACCGGGTCGGCGAGCCGAAGATGACCACGTCGGCCCAGGACAGGTCGTCGAGCTGCGCCTCCGGCACGTCCTGGGTCTCCAGATGGTGCTGCTGCCACCCGGAGTTGGACCGGATCGCCTCCTCGGGTGCCAGCTCGCGTACCTTGCGCAGGCGCACCTCGGCTCCCGCCTCCCCCGCCGCCTCGCACGCCGACTGCGCCATCTGGTAGGTGATGCCGGTTGCGCTGTAGTAGATCACCGCAACCTTGATCTGGCCGTCCATCAGACGTTTCCTCCTCAATTCAGGTCAGCTCGGGCGACTACCCGTTACTTGCGGCGTCAAACGTCCGGCAGGTCCGGTCGACGGGTTTGCCGCTGCTCAAGATTTGCGCAAGTTCCGTTGTCCATGAATGTTCGGGAACCGGACACCGGGGATCCTGTTCGCACCGGTGCCGGTGCAACGCCGCCGCCCCGCACCGGCGTACCTGAACGGGGGATCGCGCTCCGCCGGCGACGCCGCTGGCGTAGCGCGATCAGGGGTGACGTTCCCCGCCGGGTCCCCTGCACACCTCGCATTCGTCGCGACGGTCCCGGGCGGCGCATCCCCGTTGCTCCGACGCTTGTACGTCCAGCCGGGTCCAGTTCCGGCACTCCTGCTCCCTACTGCTCCTATTCGTCCCGGATCCGGGGCATGCCGTCGCCCCGGCCGGGGATCCACGCCGTGACCCACGAGAGGAAGGACGAACCATGCGACTGACCGAGCAGCAGATCCGTTCGCTGTACGGACAGGACGTCCAGGACCGCTCCGGTGCGACGATCGGCAGTGTGGGCCAGGTCTGGGCCGACGCCGCCGGCGAGCCCACCTGGGTCAGCGTGAAGACCGGGGTGATGGGCCACCACGAGTCCATGGCTCCGCTCGAGGCGGCCGGGCTCGAGGAGGGCCGACTGAAGGTGTCGTACGACAAGGCGACCGTACGCAGCGCGCCCAGCGTGGAGACCGGTACCGACCAGCCGCTCGGCGCCGACCAGCTGGCCCAGCTCTATCGGCACTACCAGCTCGGGCAGCAGGGTGCCGCTCGGCAGCCCGAACAGCCGCCGCAGCGGATGCCGGGTGCGCCGGAGCTGACCCGCTCCGAGGAGCGGCTGCGGGTTGGCACCGAGAGCGAGCCTGCGGGCAGCGCTCGGCTGCGCAAGCACGTGGTGACCGAGAACGTGCAGACGACTGTGCCCGTCGAGCACGACGAGGTGAGTGTGGTGCACGAGCCCATCACCGCGGCGAACCGGGGTGACATTCGTCCGGACATCCGCGACGAGCAGCGGGAGATGGAGCTGCGCGCGGAGCATCCGGTGGTCGCCAAGGAGCAGGTGCCGGTGGAGCGGGTGCGACTCGACAAGAACGAGGTGATCGAGGAGCAGCCGGTCAACGCGCAGGTCCGCCGAGAGCAGATCGACGCGGACGTGCCCGAGCCGGCGCGCCGCCGCTGAC
>JBARAE010000071.1:0-6339 GCA_049791715.1 Micromonospora sp. | reverse complement strand
GCGTGGCGTACGCCTCGAGCGCGGCGACCGCCTGCGCGCGCACCTGCTCGGCCAGCTCCGCCGGGGCGACCACGGTCACGTCCGGGCCCAGCCCCAGCACGAACCGGCGGGCCCAGCCCAGGTCGGTGACCCGCAGCGACACCAGCCACTCGTCCCCGTCGCCCGCCTCCACCCGCTCACACGGGTAGTACTCGGTGATCCACCGCTCGCCCCGACCGATCCGGAGGGTGATCAGCGGCAGGTCCGGGGACGGGCGGAACACCCCGTCGCTGAGGTCGTGCGGGCGGGCCTGCGGCGGCACCACCGCCGGCTCGTCCAGCTCGGTGACCGCGTCGATCCGGTCCGCCCGGAACAGCCGCGTCCCCTCCGCCCGGCGGCACCACGCCTCGACGTACGCCCGGCCGCCGACCATCAGCATCCGCAGCGGGTCGATGGTCCGCTCGGTCGTCTCGTCCCGGGCGGCGGTGTAGTAGGTGATGCGCAGCGCCCGGCCGCGCTCGACCGCCGCGCGCAGCTGCTGCACCCGCTGGCTGTCCCCGGGCAGCCGGACCTCCACCGGCGCGCCCGCCAGGTCACCGGCCGCGCTCTCGATCTTCGCGAGGGCCCGTTCGACGGCCTCCCGGTTGGCCACCCCGGGCGTCTCGGCGAGCATCCGCAGCGCCACCACCAGCGCCAGCGCCTCGTCCGGCGTGAGCCGCAGCGGCCGGTCGATCCCAGCGTCGTAGGTGATGGTCACCCGGTCGCCGTCGAAGGCCATGTCGATCAGGTCACCCGGACCGTACCCGGGCAGCCCGCACACCCAGAGCAGCTCAAGGTCCTCGCGCAGCTGCTTCTCGGTCACCCCGAGGTCGCTCGCCGCCTCGGCGACCTCGATACCGGGGCGGGCCAGCAGGTAGGGCACCAGGTTGAGCAGCCGGGCCAGCCGGTCCGCCGAGGCGCGGCCCGCCCGGGGCGCCGGCCGGGTCACCGGGCGCCTCCGGCGACCGCCAGCTCGTCGTGCCGAGCCGCGATCTCCTTGAGCCGCTGGATGACCGCCTCACGTACCTCCGGCGGCTCCAGCACCCGCACGTCCGGGCCGTACCCGACGAGCTGGCCGGCCAGGTAGTCCGAGTCGGCGTACGGCAGGACCAGCCGGTCACCGTCGGGCCCCGCGCTGGTGCTCACCGCCCAGCGGCGCAGCCCGGCGGCCCGGCCCGGGGCGACCAGCACGGTGGCCCGCCCGGTCCGCTCGACCGGCCCCGACCAGCGGGCGACGTGGCTGATCAGATCCACCCTGGCGGGCGGCTCGTACGCCCCCGGCTGACCGGTCACCCGCACGGCGCCCACCACCCGGGAGAGCCGGAAGCAGCGGGTCGCCTCCCGGTCCAGGTCGTGGCCGACCACGTACCACCGGCCACGCCAGCAGACCACGCCCCACGGCTGCAGCCGACGGCGGCTCGGGGCGTCCCGGTCGGGCACCCGGTAGTCGAAGTTGACCTCCCGCCGGTCCCGGGCGGCGGCGGTGAGCGGAGCGAACGCCGGGTCGACGGTGACCATCGGCTCCAGGCCCAGGGTGGCCTGCGGGTCCACGTCCACGCCGGCGGCTCGCAGCTTGGCCAGGCCGGAGGAGGCGGCCGCGGCCAGGCCGGCGTGCTGCCAGAGCCGCGCGGCGATGCCCACGGCGGCGGCCTCGTCCGGTTCGAGGGGGATGTCGGGCAGCGCGTACTCGCGGGGGGCGATCCGGTACCCCGGCTCGGCGTCGAAGACGCTGGCGGTGCCCGTCTCCAGCGGCACCCCCAGCTCCCGCAGCTCGGCCTTGTCCCGTTCGAACTTGCGCTGGAACGCCTCGTGGTCCTTGGCGTCGTTGGGATCGTGCTCGTAACCGGGCACGGTCGCGGCGATCTGCGCGGCGGTCAGGAACCGTCGCGTGGACAGCAGGCAGATCACCAGGTTGACCAGGCGTTCGGTCCGGTTCCGCGACACGTGTGAACGCTAGCAGCCCGGGCGTCGTGGGCGTGCACCCACGCGGGCGCGGCGCGCGGTGACCCGGCTCGTGGGCGATCCACGCCACACCCGGGCGTCACCGCCGCACTCGCCCGGCGATCCACCGGTACCGGCCATAGGGTGACCCCATGTCGGAAGCCGAAATCAAGCGGGAGAGCGTCGGCACGGTGGTCGTCGCCGGCGCGGCGAACCTCGCCATCGCGATCGCCAAGCTGATCGCCGGGCTGATCTCCGGCTCCGCGGCCATGCTCTCCGAGGCCGCGCACTCGATCGCCGACACCACCACCGAACTGCTGCTCTACCTGGCGCTGCGCCGGGCGGCCCGCCCGGCGGACACCCGGCACCCGTTCGGCTACGGCAAGGAGAGCTACGTCTGGGCGTTCCTCGCCGCGCTGTTCACCTTCGTGGCCGGCGCCGGCTTCGCCATCACGCACGGCGTGACCACCATTCTGGTGCACGAGCACACCGGGAACTACCTGGCGTCGTACATCGTCCTGGCGATCTCCTTCGTGATCGAGTCGATCTCCCTGGCCCGGGCGCTCCGCCAGGTCCGCACCGAGTCCCGACGTTGGCGGACCACCCCGCACCGGTTCCTGCGGTTGACCGCCGACACCACGGTCAAGGCGGTCTTCCTGGAGGACAGCGCCGCCCTGATCGGTCTGCTGCTCGCCGGTGCCGGGCTGGGCCTGTCACCCCTCACCGGGGACGAGCTCTACGACGGGATCGCCTCGATCCTCATCGGCGTCCTGCTGCTGGTGGTCGCCGGCATCCTGGCCAAGAGCAACATCTCGCTGCTGGTCGGCCGGGCGGTGCCCGAGCGCCTGCATCACGAGATCGAACGCGAGCTGGCCTGCCTGGAGACGGTGGCCCGGATCGACACCCTGATGACCATGCAGCTCGGCCCGACGGACATCCTGATCGCCGCCAAGGTCGACTTCCACGACGACGCCACCGGCGCCGACATCGAGGCCGCCGCGGACGAGGCCGAGCGCCGGCTGACCGATCGTTACCCGGAGATCGCGTACGTCTTCCTCGACCCGACCCGGTCGCTGCCGGGTGCCACCGGCACCCGGGCCCGACGGACCCAGGACGAGCAGGGGCGGCCGGTCGACCAGGGCGCCACCGGCCAGTCCTGACCCGGACGCGGCCGGCCGGCGGGGCGCGGATACCGTGCCCGACATGGTGCGATGGCGGTCCGGGACGGTCACGGCGGTACGGCGGCGGTGGGCCGGCGCGGCGGAACTCGACGTGACCCTGGCCGACGGCGCCCCGATGCGCGCCCTGGCCTACCCGGCGCTGGTCGGCGACCCCGAGCCCGGGGACCGGGTGCTGCTGAACGCCGGCGCCCTGCTGATGGGCCTCGGCACCGGCGGGTACGCCCTGGTGGTGGCCCTGCCGGACCGGCTGCCGCCGGACCCGCCGCAGGCCGGCGACACCCGGGACGCCGGGCACCTGGTCAAGGCCCGCTACACCCCGCTGCAGCCCATCCTGCTCGGGGTGGACGAGGAGGCGTCCCCGCACCACCAGGTGCTGGCCGCCGCGGAGAGCCTCGACGGGATGCCGGTGGTCACCGCCGACCTGCACTCCGCGCTGCCGGCCGTCCTCGCCGGCATCCACGCCACCGCCCCGGACGCCCGGGTGGCGTACCTGCTCACCGACGGCGGGGCGCTGCCGGCCTGGTTCTCCCGCACCCTCGCCGGGCTGGCCGACCGGCTCGTCGGCACGGTCAGCGTCGGTCAGGCCTTCGGCGGTGACCTGGAGGCCAGCACCCTGCACAGCGGGCTCCTCGCGGCCCGGCACGTCCTGGGCGCCGACGTCGCGATCGTCGCCCAGGGGCCGGGCAACCTGGGCACCGGTACCCGGTGGGGCTTCTCGGGGGTGGCCGTCGGCGAGGCGGTCAACGCGGTCACCACCCTGGGCGGGCGGCCGGTCGGCTCGCTGCGCATCTCCGACGCCGACCCCCGTCCCCGGCACCGTGGCGTCTCGCACCACAGTCTCACCACGTACGGCCGGGTGGCACTCGCGGCCGCGGACCTGGTGGTGCCCGACGGCCTCGGCCGGGCCCTGGCCGACGAGGTGGACACCGCGCTGGCCCCGCTCGCGGCCCGGCACCGGATCGTCCGAGTGCCGAGCGACGGGTTGGACGCGGCGCTGCGGGCGAGCGTGGTGCCGCTGTCCACCATGGGCCGGGGCCTCGACGCCGACCACGCCTACTTCCTGGCCGCGGCGGCCGCCGGCCGGCACGCGGTCCACCTGCTCGGCTGACCGGGCCGGACGCGGCTCAGCTCGCGGTGTATCCGTCGCGGACGATGTGGGCGGCGGCCCGCTGGTAGGCGTCCGCGTCCTCGGCAGCCCACGTTCCCAGCCCGTCCACATAGCGGTTGTACATGCAGAACGCCGCGGCGATCAGCACCGTGTCGTGGATCTCCACGTCGGTGGCACCCTCCGCGCGGGCCGCGTCGACCATCTCGCGGGTCACGTCGCGGCCGCTGCGCTGCACGGCCGCCGCGATTCGCAGCAGGCCCCGCAGCTTGCCGCTGACCGGGGCACTACCCGGATCGGCGCGGACCTGGTCCACGACCGGCGTGCCCGACGGCAGCTGCGCGGCGGCGAACGCGGAGTGCGACGCGCAGCAGAAGCCGCACTCGTTGAGGCCGGAGACGTAGGCGGCGATCAGCTCCCGCTCCCCCGGGGTCAGACTCGGGTGCGGGGCACGCAGCAGCGTCTCCGCCAGCTCGTTCAGCGGCCGGGCGGTCTCCGGCCGGAAGCGCATCGGCCCGTTGATGCCCGGGTACGACCGCTCGTCGAGGCCGAGGTCGATGTGTGCGATGACGTCCTCCCCTGACCGTGACCGCCGTCCGGCTCGGCACCCAACCTCCCAGCTTCCGCGACCGGCGCGCACCTTCCAGATTGCGCTGCCGGCGGGCCGACCGGGCAGCGGGCCTGACCGGTGACCGACCGTCGGCACAGTGCGCACGTCGGAAGACGTGGCCGCCTCTCGACCGTCGCCATGCTGTGCAGGCATCCCGGACCGGCCGCGCGGCACCCGCACGCCGCCCACCGACGGCGGGGCACCGGCGCGGCCCGACGCAGTGGAAGGTGAGGCGACATGTCCCTACGGCACATCCCGCAAGCCCCCGGTCTCCCCGTACGCTCCGAGCCGGCGGTCACTGCCGGGCGCCGGACCCGGGTGGCGCTGGTCAGCGTCGCGGCCGGCGTCCTGCTCGCCGTGCTCTGGTCGTTCGAGCTGGTGGACTCGGTCATCGGCGACACCGTCGCCAACACCGTCCTCGGCCACGACGCCAAGGCGACCGCGATCAGCGGCACCGCCGCCGGGCTTCTCTTCGCCTTCGTCTCCGGCTTCGCCGGCACCTTCACCGCCTGCAACATCGCCATGGCCGCCTCGGTCGGGCCGATGAGCCAGGTCGGCGACGCGCGCGACACGGACCGGGCGAGCGCCTCCCTGCGCTCCCTGCTCCGGCCCGTCGGCTGGCTGGCGCTGGGCATGGTGGTGGTCTCGGCCGGCTACGGGATCGTCGGCGTGCTGCTCGGCGACCGCCTGCCCCAGCTCTCCACCGACGTGGTCGACGGGGTGCCGGTCCGCCTGATCCAGTCGTCGGTGGTCTTCGGCGTCATCGGTCTGGCGCTGACCTACCTGGGCCTCGCCGCGCTCGGCGTCCTGCCCGACGTCTTCGCCCACCGACCGGTGGCCCGGGTGGTCGCCATGGGTGCCCTGGTCGGCGGGTTCCTCGTCGGGCGGCCGTACCCGCTGTTCAACAAGTTGTTCCACTGGGCCGCCGACACCGGCAACCCGCTCTACGGGGCGCTCGCGTTCACCCTGCAGTCGCTCGGCAACGTCCTGCTGGTCACGCTGATCTTCGCGATGGTGGTCCTGGCCACCCGGGGGCGCTTCCTGCGCTGGATGGCCGACCCGCGCCGGGCGGCCGTGGTGACCGGCGGCCTGCTCATCGCCCTCGGCGTCTTCACCGTCGTCTACTGGGACCTGCGGTTACCGGCCCACTTCGGCATCGGCTGGTTCCCCACCATGCCGTACAACTGACCGGCTCGACGGCGTTCCTCCCCGGTCCCGGCGTCCCGTTCGGATCCACGGGTCAGCCGGCGAAGTAGATCAACGCCAGCCAGGCACCGACGATCACGATCAGCGCCGTCGCCAGCACCCAGGTCGGCACCGTGTACTCACCGCGGCGGTTGCGCTCGATCTCGGAGCGGATCTTCTCGCGGCGGCGGTCGATCCAGTTGAGCTTCTCGGTGCCGCCGCGCTCGCGGTCGGCCGGTTCGGGAGTGTTCATCGCGCCGCCAGCCTACCGGTGGACCCGCGGCCGGTGCCGACAGCAC
>JBARAE010000070.1:0-8380 GCA_049791715.1 Micromonospora sp. | reverse complement strand
CCACCCCGCCCAGGCCCAGCGCGCCGGCTGCCAGCAGGACCACCGTCCTGCGGATCGTTGTTCTCATCTCGTCCTCCTTCATCGGTGCCGACACCACCACCGTCGCGCCGCGGGGTGCGGCTGCCGTGGAGACGGTGTGGAGGCGACATGGAGCACGCCAGCGCCGGGGCGGTGAACGACCCGTACCGGCGATGAACGGTCGCCAGGAAGGGTGTCAGCGTGGCGGGCGACCGGAGATCCGGCGCACCGGCCGCTACTCAGCGACACGCTTCCGGTGCCTTCGATGCTGTTTGGCGATAAACTGGCGGGAAGTTAGGGGCTATTGTCCCTACTTGCCCCGGGGGTGGTCGTGCCCGTCCTGCAGTTCTTCAACTCGCCAGCCGGTCGCGTCGCTCGGGTCGCCCTCGGGTTGGTGCTCATCGCGGTCGGGGTGTCGTTGGGCGGTTGGTGGTGGCTACTGGCCCTGCTGGGCCTGTTGCCGCTGGCCGCCGGGCTCTTCAACTTCTGCACCCTGGCACCGTTGTTCGGCATGCCGCTGTCCGGCCGCCGCTTCCAGGAGGCCAGCCGGAACAGAAGACGCCGGTGACCGCCGGGACGACGACGAACGAGGGAGCAACCATGGATCGACGACCCAGCCCGGTAAGGCCCTCCGGTGAGTCGACGAGCCTGTGGCACCAGGGCCTGTCGCTCGGGTCCAAGGCATTGCAGGACACCACGCCCGCTGAAGGGATTCGACGCGTACGTCGTCGGCTTCCACCCGGCCAAGGACGACCCCTCCATGCAGATGGAGGCGCACCACTACTGTCGGCAGGTCAACGACGACTTCCTGCAGTGCGTGCTGTTCGACGGCAACACCGCCGAGGCGAACCTCATCGGCGTGGAGTACATCGTGTCGGAGCGCCTCCACGACACCCTGCCCGAGGCGGAACGCCGCTACTGGCATCCGCACAACTACGAGGTGCTCGGCGGCTCACTCATCGCGCCGGGGCTGCCGGAGCCAGCCGAACGGGCGCTGATGGCCTTGCTGATGAACAGCTACGGCAAGACCTGGCACACCTGGCACACCGGCCGCCTCGACACCGGCCCCGGTGACGCGCTGCCCCTGGGCGACCCGATGCTGATGTGGTCCTTCAACCGCGACGGTCAGTGCGACCGCGCCCTCGAACAGCACCGCAACCAGGCGATGGACGTGGACCGGACCGACAAACGGCACTCCCGCTCCGGCCTGCTCGACCGCGCCCGGCCGCAGGACGGAGTCGCCCTGCTCGACGACGCCTTCCCGCAGAGCACACCGGTTCCTGGAGTGGTGGACCGGCGCACCGGGCGATAGCCGCGAGCGGACCGGCGGGACGCTCTTCCGAGCGCCCGGCGGGAGTGGCTACAAAGCTGGCCCGACGTCGGCCCCGAATGCGCCGTAGTGAAGCACCGGGACAGCCGGTACGAGCCGGGGCGCCGCGGTTGGCGCAAGATCCCGCCCACCACGAGGGGAAACTGATCGCACCGGCAGAGACAGGCCGCTGCTGGCCACCCACATCCAGATGCCCTCGGCAGCCAGCACCAGCCCTGGGCGGGCGCTGCTACGTGCCGTACAGCAGATCCGCCGCGCAACGTTCGCCCGGAGTCTCGTCGGACCACGTGCGCCGCCGCGATGAGCAGCGACACCAGCACCTCACCAACTCGGCGGCAGGTTATCAGGTACGGCGACCGATCTTTCCCCGGCCGTCCGCGCGGCGATTGGCTGGTCTTCGTTGTCGTAGCTGTCGTGATGCATCCGGCGCCAGGGCCGTTTGTGCTGGTGAGCCGGCGAAGGCGGTCGTAAGGCACGGAGAGCGGAGTACACCGCGCCCGAGCCGGGGCGGGGTGGCGCCGCAACCGACACACTCTGCTAGTAAGGAGTCGTGCCGGAACTCGACTCTCCAGGGATGACGCGAAGCGACGCCGAACGGAACCGCCGGATCCTGCTGAACGCCGCCGCCGAGGCCCTCGCGGAGAATCCCGGAGCCTCGATAGCGCAGGTCGCGCGGACCGCGGGCCTCGCTCGCGCAACGGTCTACCGTCATTTCCGCACCCGGCAGGACCTGCTGGAGGCGATGCGCGCCGAAGCGTTGGTCAGCGCCGCCGAGGCGATCGCCGGGTCGCGGCTCGACGAAGGGGATCCCATCGACGCGCTCCGCCGCGCCGTGGATGCCCTAGCGTCGCACGGCGTACGCTTCCGGGCCCTGCTCGTCGAGGGCGCCGAACTGGATCCCGCCTTCCTGCAGGAGCGTGCCGAGGTGCTCGCCCCCCTGCACGAGGTGGTCCGGCGGGGGCAGAAGGCGGGTTTGATCCGCCCCGAACTGCCGGCCCCGTGGGTGGTTACGGCGATGGCCGCGCTGCTGGCCGCGGGCGTCCGCACGCTGGCCAGCGGTACCGATCACCGCACCGTGGCCGATCTGATCTTCGAGACCCTCACCGACGGCGTGGCGACCAACCGTTGAGGGTGCAAGGAGGACCTTTGTTATCGCTTCCGGTAGAGCAGGGGCCACTGTCAATAGCGTCGGGCCGGTCCGCGCTGCCTGCCGTAGGGTGCGGCCGACCGGATACGCCGGCGACGGCCCAGATATGAAGAGGGCCGCTGGTGGGACCGGGTCAAACTCCGGCCAAAGGATAGTTGCTCGCACTGGCCGTCGATCGGTGCTCGGCCACCGGATCCCGACGGGGTAGGCCAACACCTGTACCGTCTGCGCGGCCCCGGTAAGCGTCACGTCCTGCCACCCGTCGATCCTGCTTGAGCGCCTTGAGAACGCCATCGTGGCGTACTCCGGATCCGTGATCCGCTCGAGTGACACCCGCCTGCGCGCTGTGCCGTTACGCCAGGGCTGTCGCCGCCGCGCACCTTTGGCCCGGCGGGCAGGGAGCGGCGTGTCGCGCCTTCGTGCAGGTAGGCCGCCCCGGCCGAGCGGCCGTGGCCGCCGTCGCCGTCGTGGCGATGGTGAGCGCGGTCGGTGCGGCCGTTCAGATCTTGCGAATCGGGCACAGCGGGTCGGAAGCCGCCTGGTCGGAGGTGCAAACCAGGGAGATGATCTTCTGTCCGGAAAGCTAGACTCCTGTGTCTCACTTAGGCTACGGTTGCCGCCGGCAGTCACCTCCCCGACCACTGCCTGAAGGAAGGAAGAAAGTGACTTTCGACCGCCGTATCCCCAACGTTTCGCAGGCCCGTACCCGAAATGTTCCGCAGCATCAGCCGCTGCCGGCGCAGGACGTCGAACCCCAGGTTGACGTCCTGGTCGTCGGCGCCGGTCCGACCGGTCTGACCGCGGCGTCCGAAGCGATCCGACACGGCCTGACTGTCCGGATCGTCGAGAGCAAGTCCTACCGCTCCACCTTCTCGAAGGCTCTTGTGGCCCATGCCCGCACGCTCGAGGTGTTCGAGACGATGGGGATCGCCGACGAGGTCCTCGCCGAAGGCACCAGGTTCGCGGCCCTGAACACCCACGCCGGGCGCCGGCGCCGCGCCGTCCGCGTCAGCTTGCTCGATCAGCCGTGGGGCGACACCGCCTATCCGTTCTGGCTGTCCATCCCCCAGTACGCGACGGAACGCATCCTTGAGGACCACCTCAACGCGCTCGGGGGCGAAGTCGAGTGGCAGACCGCCCTCGATCGCCTACAGGACCGTGGCGACCGCGTCGAAGCGACGCTGACCCGCGCGGACGGCGAAGACGAGGTGGTACGCGCTCGCTGGGTGGTCGGTGCCGATGGCGGACGCAGCCGGGTACGCGAGCAGGTCGGCCTGCGGCTGGACCGCTCGGACGCGGGCGCCACCTTCGTCCTCGCGGACGTCAAGACCAGCGCGAACCTGATCGAGGACGAGGGACACGTCTTTCTCCATCCGGCGGGGCTGCTGCTGATCGTCCCGATGCCGGAGCCCCGGCGCTGGCGGATCATCGCCCACGTGCCGACTCCCCCAGTGGACGCGCCGCTCACCATCGACGCCGCCTTCCTGGATGAGCTGATCCAGGAACGCTCGGGGATCGAGTTCGGCAGCCACGACGTCGTGTGGGAATCGCAGTTCAACCTGAGCCACGGCGTGGCCGATCACTACCGCCGTGGGCGGGTGTTCCTCGCCGGTGACGCGGCGCACGTCCACAGCCCCGTCGGCGGGCAGGGCCTCAACACCGGGGTGCAGGACGCGCACAACCTGCTCTGGAAGCTAGGCCTCGCCCGACGGATGGACGCCGAGGCCGCTGAGCGGCTGCTCGACAGCTACGAGGCGGAGCGCCGTCCGATCGGCCACGCGATGGTCCGGGGCACCGCCCAGGTCACCCGAATCCTGACGACCCGAGGGAGTCTGCTCCGAACGGTGGTGGGTGCGATGGCGCCAGCGGTCATCCGACGCTCCGCCGTCCAAGCCCGACTCGGCCGCAACGTCGGCATGCTCGACATCGCATACCCGGACAGCCCGATCGTGCCCGCAGCGGCGGTCCCAGCCGGCGCCGGCCGGCGCATGCCGAACCCGGAAATGCGGGCCGGCGGCCGGCTCTACGAGCGACTGGACCGCACCGGCCACACCTGGGTGGTACGAGGAGCCGCCGGCGAAACGACCCCGGACCCGAACCATCCCCGGTGGAACGGCCTGCCGCTGGTTCACGTCACGGACGACGCACCGCTCCGTCACGTGGACGGTGTGGCGCACGTAGCGCTCGTCCGCCCCGACCGCTACATCGCCGCAGCCGGGGGCACCCCGGAGGCCGTCTGGTCCCAGGTGGACGGCCGGCTGATCCCCGCTCCGGACGTCGCGGCCGGTACGCCAGCCACGAGCGACTGACCGGCACCATTCTCGTCCACACCCATCCACAGGACGGGGCTGGTTCCGTACGCCGGATCCGCCCGCCTGCCTGCCCGGAGGAGGTTCCACCTTTGCTCACTGCGCTTGGTCGCTTCTCGGCTGCGCCACCGCTGGTTCGCCCGGTCACCCGGGTGCTCTTGTTGTTTAGGGCACTCGGGGCTGGCCGCGAGTTCGGAGGGTCCTGTCCCGACGACTGGACGCTCGCCGACACGGTCACCCAGGCCGCCTACGACCAGCCGTCACGGTAATAACGGGGATCCACAACGCTATTCAATCCTGATCTCGCCTGTCAGCGGCACCTGCTTCGGGCCGCTGGCCTCACGTCACCCTGGCAGACAGCGCATCGACAACCACCACCGGCACCGCTGTCGTCGCATATGTGGGCCAGCTCGGGGCGCGCCTCCGGCGGGGAGGCTCCGGTTCCCGCATTCCGCGCACTCCCCCACGATCACTGGCTTGGCCCTGGCAGAACTCTGCCAGCGGCGTGCCCGCGCGTTTGCTGCGGCGCCGCCTCGACGCCCTCGAACGCTAGATCGAGCAGGAGTGCCACGTGCGGCGCGGCGTCCGCCGCTCGACCCTCGGCCCAGTCGCGCATGGCGGCCTCGAAGGTCCGCGCGATGTGCGCGGTGATCAGCGCCGCAGGGATGTCGGCGCGAATGGCTCCGGCTGCCGCGCCCTCCTCGATCATTCGTTCCACCACCTCGAGGACGGGCGGGCGGGCTCCCTGGCCCAGCAGGGCAGCGTGCCGGATAGGAAGGGTGTAGACGAATCGGGCGAGCTGCTCGTTGGTCACCATGCGGGTCGCGGCGCCGATCAGGAGCTCCCGGATACGAGGCAGCGCGTCGGCGGGCGGCCCTGGCGGCGCGGCCACGGGTTCCCGGCCGAGCAGCCGGGCGAAGAGTTCGGCGAGGATCTCTTCGCGCTCGGAGAAGTGCTTGTAGAAGGTGGCGCGGGAGATGCCGGCCGCCTTGGCGATGTCCTCCACCCGTACGCCGACGTAGCCGCGTTCGACGAACAGCCGCAGCGCGGTGTCCAGCAGCTGGTCGCGGGCCCGTCCGCGCAGGTCGGCACCGACAGGGCCGAAGCCGGGTGGGCGTACGGCCATCTGATCCTCCAAGCCAGTCGCGCGGTCCCGAGCACGCCTTGACGGTCAACTGACCACAAATCTACGCCAGCCAAGTCCCTGTTCCGCCGTCGCCCCGTGGCGGGACTGCTGCTCGAACACGCGTGTATCGTCTGTCTAGACACGTGTCTCGTTTCGGACACCGGTCCCTCGGGAGTGCGGCGTCTGCCGCACCCCTGTCCCGTTCAGGAGGTTCAGCCTTGCTTGCTGCTCTCGGTAGGTTTTCGGTACGACACCGCTGGCTGGTGGTGATCACCTGGGCTGTGTTGCTGGTCGGCGCGCTAGCAGGCGGCCACCAGTACGGCGGATCGTTCACGAACGACCTGACGCTTTCGAACACCGACTCGCAGGCGGCGTACGACACGCTGCGGGAGCGGTTCCCCGACATGTCCGGCGACGGCATGCAGGTGGTCATCCACAGCGACGGCGGGGTGACCTCGCCCGAGGTCCAGCGCGCGGTCGACGGCGCGCTGGCGGACGTACGCGCCGACTCCGACGTCGCCGCCGCGCAGTCCCCCTACGGGCCCGGCCAGCGCCTGGTCTCTGACGACGGCCGGACCGCGATCGCCACGGTGCAGTTCACGGAACGCGCCAAGGACATCCCGGAGGGCGCGGTCGAGCAGGCGCAGGCATCGTTCGACCCGCTGCGCGACCAGGGCCTGGAGGTCGAGTACGGCGGCCCGGCCGTGCAGACGGAGTCCGGCCCCTCGGGTAGCGAGGTGTACGGGCTGATTGCCGCGGTCGTCGTCCTGCTGGTCGCGTTCGGGTCGCTGTTCGCCATGGTGGTGCCGATCGTCACGGCGCTGATGGCGCTGGGGCTCGGCCTGGCGGTGATCGAACTGCTCACCAACTGGGTGACGATCGGCACCTCCGGTCCGGTGGTCGCCGCCATGATCGGGCTCGGTGTCGGCATCGACTACGCACTGCTCGTCGTCACCCGCCACCGAGAAGGGCTTGCGCAGGGTCAGGACCCGGCCGAGTCGATCGAGCGGGCGATGAAGACGGCCGGGCGGGCAGTCCTCGTCGCCGGAGCTACCGTGATCGTCGCGATCCTCAGTCTCTACCTGATCGGCATTCCGTTCGTCTCCGCGCTCGGGCTGGCCAGCGCCGTCACGGTCGCGGCCACGCTGCTCGCCGCCGTGACTCTGCTGCCCGCCCTGCTCGGGATCTTCGGCAGCCGGCTGGACCGGCTGCGGGTCCGGCGGATCCGCTTCGACCACGGCGAGGGCCGGGAGGGCGGTTGGCACCGCTGGGCGCGCAGTGTGCAGCGCTGGCGGTGGCTCGCGGTGCCGCTGGCTGCGGCGCTCCTCGTCGTGCTCGCCCTGCCGCTGGCCTCGCTGCGGCTCGGCACCGGCGACGGTGGCTCCCAGCCGGCGGAGTCGACCCAGCGGAAGGCGTACGAGCTGGTGGCCGAGGACTTCGGTCCCGGTATGACGGGCCCGCTGCTGGTGACCGTCGACTACCCCTCCGGCACCTCACCTGAGCGAGTCCAGCAGGCCAGCGGCGACCTGCGCGCCGACCTGGTGGCGACGGAGGGCGTGGGGCAGGTGTCCCCGCCGCGCATCGATCCGGAGGGGCGGACGGCAGTGCTGACCGTGGTGCCCACGGGCTCGCCGGACGACGAGTCCACCGAGCACCTGGTGCACGAACTGCGCAGCGACGTGCTGCCGAGAGCCGCGGACGGGGCCGAGGCCCACGTCGGCGGGGCGACGGCGACGAGCATCGACCTGGCCGACAAGCTCGACGGGCGGATGCTCTGGTTCATGCTGCTGGTGGTCGGCTTGGCCTTCCTGGTCCTGCTGGTCGAGTTCCGCTCGCTGCTGGTCCCGCTCGTTGCGGTCGTGATGAACCTGCTCGCCGTCGGCGCCGCGTACGGCCCGGTGGTGGCGGTCTTCCAGTGGGGCTGGTGGCCGGCGGAGCTGATCGGTGCCCAGCCCGGCCCGGTCGAGTCGTTCGCCCCGGTGATGCTCTTCGCCGTCCTGTTCGGGCTCTCCACCGACTACGCGGTGTTCCTGCTCAGCCGGGTACACGAGGAGTACCAGCGGACCGGTGACGCACGGCGATCCATCGTCACCGGCATGGGCGCCACCTCCCGCGTGATCATGGCGGCGGCGTCGGTGATGGTGGTCGTCTTCGCCAGCTTCGTCCTCAACGACCAGCGCACCGTCAACCTGTTCGGGTTCGGGCTGGCGACCGCGATCGCGATGTACGCGCTCGTCGCCATGCTCGTACTGACCCCGGCGCTGCTCGCCATCCTCGGCCGGGCCGCCTGGTGGATGCCGGGCCGGAAGCGTCGGCGATCCGCCGGCGCGCAGGCGGGGTCGCCGGCGGAGCTGGCAGAAACGCGGGGTGAAGCCGATCCTAGGGCACTGCGGGAGGCCGCCAACGGGTCGGGTTCCGCTGCCTGATCCTTCCCGCAACCCCTGTTGGGG
>JBARAE010000069.1:0-5847 GCA_049791715.1 Micromonospora sp. | reverse complement strand
GAGCAGCCCGACGCCGGCGCCGCTGGCCAGCGCGCTGCCCGCGAAGATGGTCGGCAGTTCCGGGTACGCCTCGTGCCAGGACGGCACGGAGGTGTCGGCGAGCAGCACCCCGGTGTACGTGGCCAGCGCCGGTGCGGTGGCCGCGGCGACCAGCCCGGCGGCGTGCCCGACCGGCGGCAGCAGCCGTCGACCGAGCCCGAGTACGCCCCGCTCGGGCAGCCAGGGCGCGGCCTCGGCGACCGCGGCCACCCCGGCGGCCGGCCCGAACGTGCTGAGGATCCAGGTGCCCACCGACATCGGCGAGGTCAGCTTCGCTACCCGCAGCATGTGGTGGAAGCGGCTCGGCTTGCCCAGATCGTTGACGAGGAAGTACGCGCTGGCGGAGACCGCCGCGAGGGAGGTGATCCGGCCGGCCCGGCGCAGCGCCGGCCGGTCGGTGAGCTGGCCACCGGCGGCGAGCAGCGAGGAGCCGGCCGCGAGCCCGCCGGTGAACAGGTACGCGGCGATGTCCCACTTCCACACCGGCGGCTTGAGGATCGGCCGGCCGTAGTACGAGGTGAACTCCGCCGGCGGCACGTTGAGCTGCTCCGCGCCGCCGCCACCCTTGCGTCGACCACCACGGCGCCGGTTCGTCGGGGACACGTCGCGAGGCGGCTGGGGCGCCAACCCCGCCCCGGCAGCCCCGGCGTCGGTACGCGCGAAGTCGGTGTCGGTGCCGCTCGCCCGCCAGCCGTTCGCGGCCTCCGCGGGGCCGGCGGCCACCTTCGGGCCGTGACCGCCCTGCCGGCCTGGGAGTTCGGCCTGCTGGGCGGCGAGCCGCTCGCGGAACCGGCGGAACAGGTCGCCCACCGGGGCGCGGTCCGGACTCACGAGGAACCTCCGACGAACGCGGCGACGGTCGCCGCCGCCATGGCCAGGGCGGCCAGGCCGGCCCGCTTCCACATCTTCGGCAGATCGCGGGTCGTGACCACCGGGTCCGGGGGTAGGCCGTAGACCTCCGGCTCGTCGAGCAGCAGGAAGAACGCGCCGTCGCCACCGACGCCGTCGGTCGGGTCGTGGCCGTAGAGGCGGGCCTCCGGCACACCCCGCTCGTGCAGCACCGCCACCCGCTGGGCGGCGCGCTCCCGCAGCTCGTCAAGGGGCCCGAACTGGATCGACTCGGTCGGACAGGCCTGCGCGCAGGCCGGGGTCTTCCCGGCACCCAGCCGGTCGTAGCAGAGCGTGCACTTCCACGCCCGGCCGTCGTCCTTGCGCTGGTCGATCACCCCGTACGGGCAAGCCGAGATGCAGTACCCGCACCCGTTGCAGATGTCCTCCTGCACCACCACGGTGCCGAACTCGGTGCGGAACAGCGAACCGGTCGGGCAGACGTCCAGGCAGGCGGCGTGGGTGCAGTGCTTGCAGACGTCCGACATCATCAGCCAGCGGAAGTCCGTGCGCGAGTCCGCGCCGGTGGAGCGGCCGGGCGGCTGGGCGCCCGGCATGCCCAGGAACTCCGGCCCGGCGGCCATCCGGGCGGCGGCCTGCGGGTCACCGGGGGGCACCCCGGGCGTCGTGCCGGTCTCGGTCGCCGTGCCGGCCGCCGCAGCCGCGCTGCCCGGGCTGGCCGCCGTCCCCGTCGGGTTGCCGGCGAAGGGGGGCGTACGGTGCCCGGCGGGCCGGGGCTGCTCGATGAAGGCGACGTGCCGCCAGGAGTTGGCGGTCAGCGCCCCGGTGTTGTCGTACGACATGCCGAGCAGGTCGAACCCCGAGTCCGGTACGCCGTTCCACTCCTTGCAGGCCACCTCGCACGCCTTGCACCCGATGCAGACGCTGGTGTCGGTGAAGAAGCCCATGCGCGGCGGAGCCTCGGTCCAGCCCGCGTCCGGCGCGGGGTCGAGGGGGCCGTACAGGCTGTTGGCCTCGATCATCCGACCTCCCGTTCGGACGCGTCGGTCGTGACGATCGGCGGACGGCCGCCGGTCATCGCCGCCCGGCGCCGGTATTCGTCCACCAGCTCGAGCAGGGCGGGCCCGGTCGGGCGCCGGCCCGGCCGGATGTCACACGTACCGACCTTGCTCTCCTGGATCAGCACGTTCGGGTCCAGGGTGATGCCGAAGAGGTCGTTGACCGAGTCGCCGGTGACGATCCCTTCACGACCGAAGTGGTACGGCAGCCACACCTGGTGGATCACCCGACCGTCCAGCCGCAGCGGGGTGAGCCGGTCGGTGACCAGGACGCGGGCCTCGATCGCGGCCCGCCCGCTGATCAGGTGCGCCCACCCGAGGTGGTCCAGGCCGAGTTCGCCGGCCAGCTCCGGGGAAACCTCGACGAACATCTCCGGCTGGAGCTCGGCCAGGCGCGGCACCGTCCGGCTCATGCCGCCGGCCGTGTGGTGCTCGGTGAGCCGGCTGACGGTGAACACGTACGGGAACACGTCGCTGTGCGGCTGCGGCGGGCTCGGGTTCACCGAGTTGATCGGATTGTCGTAGACCTTCCGGGTCGGGTTGGCCTGCTGCCCGTACAGCGGGTTGCGCATCGGGGACTCGGCCGGCTCGTAGTGCGTCGGCATCGGCCCGTCCTGCAGCCCGGAGGGCACGTACAGCCAGCCCTTGCCGTCGCCCTGCATGATGAACGCGTCGTCGCCGGCCAGCCCCTGCACACCGGTGGCGCCCTCCGGCGGCCGGTACGTCGGCGGCTTCTTCTTCTCGAAGTCCGGCACGTCGTAGCCGGTCCACTCGCCCTTCTCGGCGTCCCACCACACGTACTTCTTGCGTTCGCTCCAGGGCCGACCCTCGGGGTCCGCCGCGGCGCGGTTGTACAGGATGCGGCGGTTGGCCGGCCAGGCCCAGCCCCACTCGGCGGCCACCCAGTCCTGCTCGTGCCGGGACTTGCGCCGGGCGGCCTGGTTGACCCCGTCCGCGTACACCCCGGTGTAGATCCAGCAGCCGACCGCGGTGGAACCGTCGTCCTTCGCCTCGGTGAACGCCGACAGCGGACGGCCGGTCGCGACCTCGTAACCGTTGATCTCCTTCAGCACCGCCTCCGCGCTCGGCTCCGCGAGGTCGCCGTGCGTGGGGTAGTCCCACTTGAGGTCACGCACGGCGCGGTCGCGCGGCTTGTCCGACGCGGTCAGCTTCTGCCGGATGATCCGGCCCAGGTGGTAGAAGAACCACAGCTCCGAGCGTGCGTCACCCGGTGGGTCGAGCGCCTTCTCGCGCCACTGCAGCAGCCGCTGCGTCTGGGTGAAGGTGCCCTCCTTCTCCACGTGCGAGGCCGCGGGGATGAAGAACACCTCGGTACGGCACTCCTCCGGCACGATCTCGCCGGACTCCACCTCGGGGCTGTTCTTCCAGAAGGTCGCGCTCTCGATCATGAAGAGGTCGCGGACCACCAGCCAGTCCAGGTTCGCCATGCCCAGCCGCTGCGCCTTGCCGTGCGCCGAGCCGACCGCCGGGTTCTGGCCGAGCAGGAAGTACCCCTTGACCTTGCCGTCGATCATGTTCAGCACCGTCTGGTACGTCCCGTGGTCGCCGGTCATCCGGGGCATGTAGTCGTAGCAGAAGTTGTTCTCCGGCGTCGCCGCGTCGCCCCAGTACGCCTTGAGCAGGCTTGCCGCGAACGCTCGCGCGCCGGACCAGAAGCCCTTCTGGCCCGGGTGCCGGATGGCGTCCACCCAGTCCGTGAAGGTCGCGTGGTTGCCGTGGTGCGGCATCGGCAGGTAGCCCGGCAGCAGGTTGAACAGCGTCGGGATGTCGGTTGAGCCCTGGATGCTGGCGTGCCCGCGCAGCGCCAGGACGCCGCCGCCCGGGCGGCCCATGTTCCCCAGCAGCAGCTGGATGATCGCCCCGGTGCGGATGTACTGCACCCCCACGCTGTGCTGGGTCCACCCCACCGAGTAGATCAGCACACCGGTGCGCTCGCGTCCGGAGTTCTCCGTCCAGGCGCGCGCCAGCTCCAGGAGCTTCTCCTGCGGTATTCCGCAGACCCGTTCCACCATCTCGGGGGTGTAGCGCGCGAAGTGCCGCTTGAGGAGCTGGTAGACGCAGCGCGGGTGCTGCAACGTCTCGTCCCGCTGCACCTGGCCGCCGACCGGAATGCCGTGCGACTCGTGGCGGAGGCCGGCAGCGGTGTCCCGCTCCCGGTCGGCGGCGCGGTAGCCGGTCGTCTCCTCCTGGCCCGCGTACTGCCAGCTGCGCTGGTTGTAGGCGTGCGTCTGTGGGTCGTAACCGGAGAAGAAGCCGTCCAGGTCCTCGGTGTCGGCGAACTCCTCGCTGACGATGGTCGCCGCGTTCGTGTACGCCAGCACGTACTCCCGGAAGTCGAGCTCGTTCTCCAGGATGTAGCGCACGATGCCGCCGAGCAGCGCGATGTCGCTACCCGCCCGGATCGGCAGGTACGTGTCGGCCAGCGCGCTGGTGCGGGTGAACCGAGGGTCGACGTGGAAGATCTTCGCCCCCCGGCGCTTCGCCTCCATCACCCACTGGAAGCCCACCGGGTGGGCCTCGGCCATGTTCGAGCCCTGGATGATGACGACGTCAGCGTTGGCGACATCCTGCTGGAAGACCGTCGCGCCGCCGCGACCGAAGCTGGTCCCCAGACCGGGGACGGTGGCGGAGTGTCAAATACGGGCCTGGTTCTCGATCTGTAGTGCGCCGAGCGCCGTGAAGAGCTTCTTGATGAGGTAGTTCTCTTCGTTGTCCAGCGTGGCGCCACCGAGGCTGGCGAACCCGAGCGTGCGGTTCAACACCCGGCCCTGGTCGTCGGTGTCCTCCCAGGTCTCGTCGCGCGCGGCGATGACCCGCTCGGCGATCATGTCCATCGCCGTCTCGAGGTCGAGGTCCTCCCACTCCGTGGCGTACGGCCGGCGGTAGCGGACCGTGGTTTGCCGCAGCGGGCTGGTCACCAGCGACTTGCTGGCCGAACCCTTGGGACAGAGGCGACCACGGGAGATCGGGCTGTCCGGGTCACCCTCGATCTGGGTGACCTGCCCGTCCTTGACGAACACCCGCTGACCGCAGCCCACCGCGCAGTACGGGCAGACCGATCGGGCCATGCTGTCGGCCGTCTCGGTGCGCGCGGTCAGGGCCGCCGAACGGGCTGACTGCGCCGCGGCACCTCGACCGAGCGGGTCGGTGCCGGTGAGCTGCCGGTAGACCGGCCAGCCCTCGATGAAGGTCTTGAGACCCACCCGGGACACCCTCCTTCGCCGCTGGCGGAAGCTGACCTCCTGAACATAGGGCAGGGGTGGCGCCCCCGCGACTCGAGTCGCAGATCAATCCTCGGCCGCCCCGTCAGAGTGACGGGCAGCGCGGAAGGAGGCGCACAGACAGCGGCGCCCCAGCTGGAAAGCCGGGGCGCCGCTGGGCGTCGGTGTGCAGGTCGCCTCTCGGCGAGTGGCACGACGCGGCTCCAGCCGAACGGTATTCCGCGAAGGCAATTTAGGTGAGGCCCGGGGACACTGGACACACCGACGCTCTGCACAACGACTCGACCCCGTGCGGTGTTCCGGGCCGGGCTGTGTGCGCCGTCACGCGGCGATCGGCCCGCGAGGTCGCCCCGAGCCGGGGGACGTTTGACCGATTCGGGCCCGGGTAGCTGATCGGCGTGACCGACGACGCACCCGTGCCGGACGAGCCGGACACCCGGCAGGTCGACGAGCTGCTCGACGACATCTACCGCGGTCAGGAGCGGATCACGCAGGGGGAGATCTACCGGCGGGCGGTCGCCGCGGAGCTCCCGGCGGAGCTGCTCTCCCGGATCGCCGCCCTCCCCGAGGGCGAGTACGCGGTCGACGAGGCGGCCGACCTGCTCGGCGGCACCGTGGCGTGAGGACCGGGACCGGCCCGGCGGCGGACCCTGCCGCAC
>JBARAE010000068.1:0-7534 GCA_049791715.1 Micromonospora sp. | reverse complement strand
GGTGTCGCGGACCGGGTTCTTCGCCGGTCCGTGCGCCGCCACCCAGCGCACCCACCGGGCGGCCAGCCCCTCCGGGGAGGTGGGCGGATACGGCAGCGGGGCCGGCCCGGAGGCGCGACCGAACAGGGAGCGCAGCGGCGACATGGCCGCAGATGGTAGTCAGCGGGAGTGAGCGTCGCTGTCCCGCGCGCGCCCGCCTACGGCACGGGTGCGCCCGATCGCGGCGGCCCGGCGGGCGGCGCATAGGATGTGCGGTCATGGCACGCGTGCTCACTCCCCGTGCGGAGGACTTTCCCCGCTGGTACCAGGACCTGATCGCCAAGGCGAAGCTGGCCGACAACGGCCCGGTCCGGGGGACCATGGTGATCCGACCGGCCGGCTACGCCATCTGGGAGCGGATGCAGGCCGAGATGGACGCCCGGATCAAGGCGGCCGGCGCGGAGAACGCGTACTTCCCGCTCTTCATCCCGGAGAGCTACCTCAAGCGCGAGGCCCAGCACGTCGAGGGCTTCTCGCCGGAGCTGGCCGTGGTCACCCACGGTGGCGGCAAGCAGCTCGCCGAGCCGGTGGTGGTGCGCCCCACCAGCGAGACGGTGATCGGCGAGTTCATGGCCAAGTGGATCGACTCGTACCGGGACCTGCCGCTGCTGCTCAACCAATGGGCCAACGTGGTCCGCTGGGAGCTGCGCCCGCGGATCTTCCTGCGCACCAGCGAGTTCCTCTGGCAGGAGGGCCACACCGCGCACGCGACGCGGGAGGACGCCCGCGCCTACGCCCGCCGGATCCTGCACGAGGCGTACGAGGACCTGATGGTCAACGTGCTGGGCATCCCGGTGGTGGTCGGCCTCAAGACCTCCCGCGAGCGCTTCGCCGGCGCGACCGCCACCTACACCTGCGAAGGCATGATGGGCGACGGCAAGGCGCTCCAGATGGGCACCAGCCACGAGCTCGGGCAGAACTTCGCCAAGGCGTTCGACATCACCTACTCCTCGGCCGAGGGCGGCCGGGAGCACGCCTGGACCACCTCGTGGGGCACCTCCACCCGGATGCTCGGTGGGTTGATCATGGCCCACGGTGATGACAACGGCCTGCGCGTGCCGCCGAAGCTGGCGCCGGTCCAGGCGTACGTGATGATCGTCAAGGACGGCGAGGGCGTCGCGGAGGCGGCGACCAAGCTCCGCGACGGCCTGCGCGACGCCGGCGTCCGGGTCGCGCTGGACGACCGCACGGACACCGCGTTCGGCCGCCGGGCCGTCGACGCCGAGCTGCGCGGCTATCCGGTACGCGTCGAGGTCGGCCCCCGGGACCTGGCCGCCGGCAATGCGGTCGTGGTCCGGCGTACGGACGGCTCGAAGTCCCCGACCCCGGTCGCCGACGTGGTCGGCGCGGTCCTGGCGGCGCTGGAGGCCGACCAGCGGGCGCTGCACGACCAGGCCCTGGCGCACCGCGAGTCCCGCACCGTCGAGGTGTCGACCCTCGCGGAGGCGATCGAGGCGGCGGCCACCGGCTGGGCCAAGGTGCCGTGGTCGGCGGTCGGCGTCCAGGGCGAGGCCGAGGCGAACGGCCAGGGCGTCACCGTCCGGTGCCTGCTGCGTGCCGACGGCTCGGTGCCGGACTCGGAGGACGAGCCGGACCTGGTCGCCATCCTCGCCCGCGCCTACTGAGGTGCGCCCGGGCGATCCGGTCCGCCGGTTCACGCCGGGGCGGCTGATCTTGCACCGGAACGTGCGGCACGGCCGGATCGGCTGGGTCCGGCCGGCCCGCGTCGTCCTCGACGACGACCGGGGGCTGCTGCTGTGGCTCGCCCCGGGGTCGCCGGTGGCGCACGAGGTGGCCGCGGACGGCCGGGGCATGCGGGCCATGCCGTTCGCCGAGTGGGTGGGCCTCACCTACCGCCTGGCGGTCGTCCGGTGGCACGGTCCGGGCCTGCTGAAGTTCCTGCCGACCGGGGCGGCCCACTCGGTCTGGTGGTTCCGGGACGCGCAGGGTCGGTTCAGCAACTGGTACGTGAACCTGGAGGAGCCCGCCGTCCGCTGGGACGACGGCGCGGTGGCCGGGGTCGACATGGTCGACCAGGACCTCGACGTCGTGGTCCGTCCCGACCTGAGCTGGGAGTGGAAGGATGAGGAGGAGTTCGCCGAGCGGCTCGCTCTCCCCGAGCACTACTGGGTGCCCGACGAGAAGGCGGTACGGGCGGAAGGGGAGCGGGTGATTTCGCTCGCCGAGTCCGGGGCGTTCCCGTTCGACGGCACCTGGTGCGATTTCACCCCGCCGGCCGACTGGGACGTACCGGACGAACTGCCACTCGGCTGGGACCGCCCGCCGGTCCGGTGAGCGTGTCCCGCGTCACGCGGCCACCAGCTCGGGTGATGTGTCCGGGTCCGGTGTGAGAGATCGGCGTCGGGTCTGGCAGAATGGGTCGCTGGTATCCGGCGCGCGTCCGGCGCCCTCTAACCCGGGCACGTCGCCAGTCCACCGAGCAGTCTCCGGCCCAAACCCCACTGTGCCGGTCGGCGCTCACCCGCACACCGCCCGTACCGGGCAGGTGAGATCGCAACAGGAGCGAAACAACTGTGGCCGTAAAGATCCGGCTCCTGCGGATGGGCAAGATCCGCAACCCGCAGTACCGCATCGTCGTCGCCGACTCGCGCACCAAGCGTGACGGTCGCGCGATCGAGTTCGTCGGTGTGTACCAGCCGAAGGAAGACCCTTCGGTGATCGAGGTCAAGTCGGAGCGGGTCCAGTACTGGCTGTCCGTCGGCGCGCAGCCGAGCGAGGCGGTGCAGCGTCTGCTGGAGCTGACCGGCGACTGGCAGAAGTTCAAGGGCCTGCCAGCCCCGCCGCCGCTGAAGGTCGCCCCCGAGCGGGCCGACCGCCAGGCGGCGTACGAGGCCGAAGCGAAGGCCGCCGCCGGTCTGGCCGAGACCCCGGCCAAGCCCGCCAAGAAGGCCGCCAAGGCCGCGGCTCCCGCCAAGGCCGCGGCTCCCGCCGAGGCCGAGGCGCCGAAGGCCGAGGAGCAGACCGGTGTCGAGTCCGGCGAGCAGGCCTGACATGGCGCTGCGTCCCGCCCTGGAGCACCTGGTCAAGGGCATCGTCGACCACCCGGACGACGTCCGGGTGCGGATGGTCGATTCCCGTCGGGGCAAGCGGCTCGAGGTCCGCGTGCACCCCGAGGACCTCGGCACGGTGATCGGGCGGTCCGGTCGGACCGCCAAGGCGCTGCGCCAGGTGATCGGCTCCATCGGTGGGCGCGGGGTGCGCGTCGACATCGTCGACTCGTACTGATGCTTCTCATCGTCGGCAGGATCGGCAAGCCGCACGGCATCCGCGGTGAGGTCACCGTGGAGGTGCGGACCGATGAGCCCGAAGCACGTTTCGCTCCCGGCGCGGTGCTGCGCACCGAGCCGGGAGCGAGGCCCCGGGCCGAGCGCGCCACGGGTGTGCTGCGCACCGAGCCGGGAGCGGCGGCTCCGGTGGAGCCCGCTGCCTACCGGGTGCCGAAGGAACTGACGGTCGAGTCCGCCCGCTGGCATCAGGGGCGGCTGCTGGTCGCCTTCGAGGGCGTGCTGGACCGGGACGTCGCCGAGGCGCTGCGCGGCACGCTGGTCGCGGTGGACAGCGCCGCCGTCGCGCCGCCGGAGGACCCGGAGGAGTTCCACGACCACCAGTTGGTCGGCCTGGCCGCGGTGAACCGGGCCGGGGAGCGGCTGGGCGAGGTGGACCGGATCGACCACGCGCCCGCGTCCGACCTGCTGGTGCTGCGCCGTCCCGACGGAGGCACCGCGCTGATTCCGTTCGTCAAGGCGATCGTGCCCGAGGTGGATCTCGCCGGCGGTCGCGTCGTCGTCGACCCGCCCGGCGGCCTGCTCGACCTGTAGCTGGGGGAGCACCCTTCATGCGCGTCGACATCGTGTCGATCTTCCCCGAGTACTTCGCTCCGCTGGACCTGTCGCTGATCGGCAAGGCCCGCGCGAACGGCACGCTGCGGCTGGCCGTACACGATCTGCGGGACTGGACCCACGACGTGCACCGCACGGTCGACGACACGCCCTACGGCGGCGGTCCGGGCATGGTCATGCGGCCGGAGCCCTGGGGCGAGGCGCTCGACGCCCTGGCCCCGGACGAGCTGAGCCCGGACGGCCACACGCTGCCCCGGCTGCTGGTCCCTTCGCCGGCCGGTGCCCCCTTCACCCAGGCGATGGCGCACGAGCTGGCCGCCGAGTCGCACCTGCTCTTCGCCTGCGGCCGGTACGAGGGCATCGACCAGCGGGTGCTCGACCACGCCGCGACCCGGATGCGGGTGACCGAGGTCTCCCTCGGCGACTACGTGCTCTTCGGTGGCGAGGTGGCGGTGCTGGTGATCCTGGAGGCGGTCACCCGGCTGCTGCCCGGGGTGCTCGGCAACGCCGGGTCGCTGGAGGAGGAGTCGCACGCCCACGGGCTGCTCGAGGCGCCGATGTACACCAAACCGGCGATCTGGCGCGGACACGAGGTGCCGGAGGTGCTCCGCTCCGGCGACCACGGCAGGATCGCCCGCTGGCGGCGGGACGAGGCGCTGCTCCGCACGGCGTCGCGCCGTCCCGACATGATCTCCGGGTTGCCGCCGGAGAGCCTGGACAAGCGGGACCGGGCCGCGTTGGACCGGGGCGGATTTCAGTTGCCGCCGGGGGATGTGGCAAAGTAGAGGGGTTGCCGCATCCGTCCGCGCCGCGGGCGGCTGCGAGGACCCTCGACCGGGGTCGGTCCGACCGGCCACCACCCGAGGGTCAGAATCACCCATTCGCGCATCGAGTGACGGTGCGCCGTGAGCCTTACGAGGACGCAGCGATGAACATCCTGGACGCCCTTGACGCCCAGTCGAAGCGGGTCGACCTCCCCGATTTCCGCGCCGGTGACACCGTCAAGGTGCACGCGCGGGTCGTCGAGGGCAACCGGTCCCGTGTCCAGATCTTCCAGGGCGTCGTCATCCGCCGCCAGGGTGACGGTCTGCGCGAGACCTTCACGGTCCGCAAGGTCAGCTTCGGTGTGGGTGTCGAGCGGACCTACCCGCTCAACGGCCCGGGCATCGACCGGATCGAGGTCGTGACCCGCGGTGACGTGCGTCGCGCCAAGCTCTACTACCTCCGCGAGCTGCGCGGCAAGAAGGCCAAGATCAAGGAGCTGCGCGAGAAGCAGCCGGCGAGCTGACTTTTCGCTCGCCACGCCGCCTGAACTGCGCGGATGTCGTATCGATCGGAGCGCACTACCCTGGTCGTACGGGCGCAGGAGGGCGGCAACGCCGCGACGTCCATCGCGGCACAGCGGTCCACTGCCGCCCGTGGGGTCTCACGACGAGACTCCCGGGCGGTAGTGTCGTTTCTGCGGACCGGAGAGTGGCATGGTGCAGATGCTTGACGAGGACGGCACCGTCGATCCGTGGCGCCGGCGATCCCGTCGCACCCGCCGCCAGATGCCTCTCTGGCAGGAGCTTCCCCTCCTCCTGGTCGTCGCGTTCTGCCTCGCGGTGCTGATCCGCACCTTCCTGCTCCAGGCGTTCTTCATTCCCTCCGGGTCGATGGAGAACACCCTCCTCATCGGCGACCGGGTGCTGGTCAACAAGGTCGTCTACGACGTCCGGGACCCGGTCCGCGGCGAGGTGGTGGTCTTCCGGGGCACCGACAAGTGGGTCGCGCAGGAGGTGCAGGAGCCCGAGCCCGGGTTCGCCGGCAAGGTGGGGCGCACCCTCGGCGACCTGGTCGGAGTCAGCCGGCCCGGTGAGAAGGACTTCATCAAGCGGGTCATCGGCATCCCCGGCGACAAGGTCTGGTGCTGCGACAACGGTCGGGTCGTGGTCAACGGCGTACCGCTCGACGAGGGCGCGTACGTGTCGGAGGACTCGCCCGACAAGCTGCCACCGAACCCGAAGGAGTGCCGCTCCCGGCAGTTCACCGAGGTGGTCGTGCCACCGGGGCAGATCTTCGTGATGGGCGACCACCGGCTGGTCTCCCAGGACGCCCGATGTCAGGGTCCGGTGCCGATCGACAACGTGGTGGGCCGGGCGTTCATGATCGTCTGGCCGTCCGAGCGGTGGACCAGCCTGCCCGTCCCGGACACCTTCGCCAATCTTCCCCGGGCGAACGCGGCGCCGGCCGCGCCGGCGCCGGTCGATCCCGACCCGGTGGGCGGGATCGTCCTCGTCCTCCCCCTCACGGTGGCGCTTTCCGTTCTCGCGCGTTCCGGACGACCCTTGCGGGCCCGGCAACGTAGGCTCCACCCGTGATTGACGAGCAGACCGAAAAGCCTCGCAGTTCCTTCTGGAAGGAGCTGCCCATCCTCCTGGGCGTGGCGATCCTGGTTGCGGTGCTGGTGCGTGCCTTCGTGCTGCAGACCTTCTTCATCCCCTCGCCGTCCATGGAGAACACTCTTCAGATCGACGATCGGGTGCTGGTCAACAAGCTGGTCTACGATTTCCGGTCGCCGCACCGGGGCGAGGTGATCGTCTTCAAGGCGCCCACCGCGTGGAGCGGCAACCCGGCGGGCGAGGACTTCATCAAGCGGGTGATCGGGGTCGCTGGCGACCACGTGATCTGCTGCGACCGTACCGGCCCGAAGGAACGGCTGATCATCAACGGCAAGCCGCTCGACGAGCCGTACATCTACTCCGCGAACGGCGAGCAGGACAAGCCGGCCGACCAGGACTTCGACATCACCGTGCCGCAGGGGCGGCTCTGGGTGATGGGCGACCACCGGTCGGCCTCCGGCGATTCGCTGGAGCACTGGCAGCAGTCCGGCCAGGACATCACCGAGGCCACCATTCCGGAGGACCAGGTGGTCGGGCGGGCCTTCACGATCTTCTGGCCGGTCAGCCGGGCGACCTGGCTCACCGTGCCGAAGCCCTTCGACGCCATCCCCAGCCCCTGACCCAGGAGGGCGTGGGCGTACGTCGGGCGCGTCTGGCAGGCTTGGGCGTGTGACCGTCTGGACCCCTCGCCGCGCGGCTCGCGTCCTGCTCGTGGACGCCGCCGACCGGGTGCTGCTCTTCGCCGGCACCGACCCGGGCCGACCGGGGCACGACTACTGGTTCACGCCGGGCGGCGGGCTCGACCCGGGGGAGAGCCCCGCCGAGGGAGCCGCCCGCGAGCTGGCCGAGGAGACCGGGCTGCGGCTCACCCCGGCCGAGCTGGGCGCGCCGGTGTGGTCCGAGACGGCCGAGTTCCCGTTCGACGGGGTCTGGTACCGGCAGGAGCAGGAATTCTTCCTGGTCCGGGTCCCGGCCTGGGAGGTGGACACCGCGGGCTTCAACGAGATCGAGCGGGCCAGCGTCACCGGGCACCGGTGGTGGTCGGTGACGGAGCTGGCCGCCACGACCGAGCGGTACTACCCGCCGGACCTGCCGGCCCGGCTGGCTCAGGTGCTCGTCCGGGAGCGGTCGACCCGGGGAGGTGCGGCGTGCTGACGCCCCCGCGCACCGTGGTCCGTCGGGACGGCGGCCTCTACGCCCTCGAGCGGGCCCTGCAACGGCGCGGCTTCCGGCACGTCGCCGGCGCGGACGAGG
>JBARAE010000067.1:0-4402 GCA_049791715.1 Micromonospora sp. | reverse complement strand
GTGCCGCGGAGGCCGCTTCGACGCTGGTGGTCAGCCCGCGCTCGCGGGCGGCGGCCAGCGCCCGCAGCCCCGCGCCGCGCGACGCGGCGTCCAGCAGGGTGTACGCGGACAGGTGCAGATGCCGCGCGTCGCTCACCCCGGCCAGGGCCCGCTCGACCTGCGCTGCGGTGAGCCGCAGGTTCGCGCCCCGCTGGCTGACCATGGTGCGCTCACCGTCCCGGGTGAGGACGATCACCGTGCCGGTGGGGTACCCCTCGACCGGCTCCACCGCGCAGTCGACGCCGAAGGCCTCCAGTTCCGCCACCCGGACGCGCCCCGCCTCGTCGTCGCCGACCGCGCCGACCAGCGTCACGCCCACTCCCTGGGCGGCGATCCACGCGGCCGTGTTGGCCGCCTGCCCACCCCCGCTGAAGCGGATCTCCGCCGCGGTGTCCGAGCCCGTCGCGAGCGGCCCGGACAGCACCGCGATTACGTCGGTGATCACGTCGCCGACGACGACGATGCGGGACGCCGGACTCATGCCGCGTCGCTCCGGCGGGCGGACGCGGCGACCGCGACCCGGGCGGCCAGGTCGGCGTTGCGGAGGATGATCCGCACGTTGACCGCGAGGCTCGCGCCATGGGTGGCCGAGTGGAAGTGAGCCAGCAGGAACGGCGTGACGGCCTTGCCGGTCACCCCCTCGCGCTCCAGCATGGCCAGCCCTTCGGCGAGGGTCCGGTCGTGCAGGTCCGGGTCGAGCTGCTCGTCCATCGGGAGCGGGTTCGCGACGATCAGCCCGCCGTGGTGCACGCCCTGGCGGTCCCGGGCGGTGAGCACGTCCGCCACCTGCTCAGTGGAATCCACCGACCAGTCCAGGTCGAAGCCGGCGTCGGTGAGGTAGAAGCCGGGGAAGCGGCGGGTGCGGTAGCCGACCACCGCCACGCCCAGGGTCTCCAGCCGTTCCAGCGTCGCGCCCACGTCGAGGATCGACTTGACCCCGGCGCAGACCACCGCGATCGGCGTCCGGGCCAGGGTGACCAGGTCGGCCGACTCGTCGAAGCTCTGCGCCGCCTCCCGGTGCACCCCGCCCAGGCCGCCGGTGGCGAAGACCCCGATCCCGGCCGCCGCGGCCACCGCGCTGGTGGCGGCGACGGTGGTGGCGCCGTCCGCACCGGTCGCCGCGGCCACCGCCAGGTCGCGTACCGAGAGCTTGCTCACTCCGTCGACCGTGGCGAGCCGGGTCAGCTGGGCGTCGTCCAGTCCCACGACCAGTTCCCCGCCGACCATGCCGATGGTCGCCGGGACCGCTCCGGCGTCCCGCACCGCCTGCTCAATCTGCCGGGCCACCAGGAGATTGTCCGGTCGGGGAAGACCGTGCGAGACGATGGTGCTTTCCAGAGCGACGACGGGACGGCCGTCGCGCAGGGCGTCGGCCACCTCGGTACCGAATCGCATGTGAAAGTTGGTCACTTCCGTTACGGTACGGCCCGCCCTCGGCCCGGGCCCAGGTGGACCGGCCCGGATCGACCTGCAAAACTGTTCAGTTGGAGGTGTAAAGGTGAGCACAGAGGTTCTCGAGCGTCCCGAGCTGAAGGACGCGGACACCGGTCCCGAGATGTTCCACTACGTCCGCAAGGAGAAGATCGCCGAGAGTGCCGTCATGGGCACCTTCGTGGTGGCGCTCTGCGGCGAGACGTTCCCGGTGACCAAGGCGGCCAAGCCCGGCTCGCCGGTCTGCCCCAAGTGCAAGGAGATCTACGACTCGTACGCCCAGTGATCCCGGGCGGTCCTCGCGGCCGCCCACGTAACCTGCGGCGGTGACCACCTCCACCGCCCTGCTCTTCGCCGACCTCACCGGGGTGGCCGTCTTCGCCGCCTCCGGGGCCTCCGCGGCGGTGGCCAAACGGCTGGACCTGTTCGGCGTGGTCTTCGTCGGCGTCGTCGCCGCGCTCGGTGGCGGCATCTTCCGTGACCTGGTGATCGACGAGGTGCCGCCGCTGGCCTTCGCCGACTGGCGGTACGCGGTCGCCGCGGCGGTCACCGCCGCCGCCGTCTTCCGGCTGCACCCCCAACTCGCCCGGCTGCGGACCACCGTGCTGGTGCTGGACGCGGCCGGTCTGGGCCTGTTCACCGTCACCGGCACACTGAAGGCGCTCGACGCCCACGTGCCAGCGGTCGGCGCCTGCCTGATCGGCATGATCACCGCGATCGGCGGTGGGCTCGGCCGGGACCTGCTCACCGGGGAGATTCCGGTGGTGCTCCGCCGGGAGATCTACGCCCTCGCCGCCCTCGCCGGCTCGGTCGTGGTGGCGCTGCTGTCGACGTACCGGCTCGCCCACGCGGCGCCGCTGACCGCGGCGGCCGCGTTCGTCTTCCTGCTGCGCCTGATCTCGCTGCGCCGGCGCTGGTCCGCCCCGGTCGCCACGCTCCGCCCGCCGCGCACCGGCACCCGTGGCCCCCAGGGTTGAGGCGGGTCGCCCGCGGGAAGGTGTGACCAGCGTGGCGTCGCGTCGCCTGGGCCGGGGGGCGCCCGCTGGTTATGCTGATCCAGCCTTCGCGGCACCGGATGCGCGAGGGCCTTTTCATGGGCGGCGGTACCCGTGGCCCTCGGCCGGGGTCCGCTGTGGTGCGGTCGGAGAGGAGCCTACGCGTGGCAGCCCGGTTGCCGGCGCTCGAGACGTTCCCGCCACTTCGTGCGTGGCAACGCAAGGCGCTGGTGGAGTACCTGCGCCGCCGCACCGACGACTTCACCGCGGTCGCCACGCCCGGCGCCGGTAAGACCACCTTCGCCCTCCGGATCGCCGCCGAGCTGCTCGCCGACGGCACCGTTGACGCGGTCACCGTGGTCGCCCCGACCGAGCACCTGAAGTCCCAGTGGGCCGCCTCCGCCGCCCGGGTGGGCATCCAGCTGGACGCGGCGTTCCGCAACGCCGACCTGCACTCGTCGGCCGACTTCCACGGCGCGGTGGTCACCTACGCCCAGGTCGGCATGGCGCCCCAGGTGCACCGCCGGCGCACCATGACCCGGCGCACCCTGGTCATCCTCGACGAGATCCACCACGCCGGCGACTCCCGCTCCTGGGGCGACGGGGTCAAGGCCGCCTTCGAGCCCGCCGTACGCCGGCTGATGCTCACCGGTACGCCATTCCGCTCCGACGACAATCCGATCCCGTTCGTGGAGTACGAGCGGGGTGGGGACGGGCTGCTCCGCTCCCGCGCCGACTCGGTCTACGGGTACGCCGAGGCGCTGCGCGACGCGGTCGTCCGGCCGGTGCTCTTCCTGGCGTACTCGGGGGAGACCCGGTGGCGGACCAACGCCGGCGAGGAACTGGCGGCGCGGCTCGGTGAGCCGATGACCCAGGACCTGGTCGCCCAGGCCTGGCGGACCGCCCTGGACCCGGCCGGTGACTGGATGCCGCAGGTGCTGCGGGCCGCGGACGCCCGGCTGACCGTGCTGCGCAACGCCGGCATGCCGGACGCCGGTGGCCTGATCATCGCCAGCGACCAGCAGACCGCCCGTTCGTACGCGAAGCTGATCGAGCAGGTGACCGGCGAGAAGGCCGCGGTGGTGCTCTCCGATGACGTCGGCGCCTCCGCGCGGATCGCGACGTTCGCGGCGTCCGAGCAACGGTGGCTGGTGGCGGTGCGGATGGTCTCCGAGGGCGTCGACATCCCCCGACTGGCGGTCGGCGTCTACGCGACCAGTGCCAGCACCCCGCTGTACTTCGCCCAGGCGATCGGCCGGTTCGTCCGAGCCCGCCGGCCGGGGGAGACCGCGTCGGTCTTCCTGCCGAGCGTGCCTCACCTGCTCGGGCTGGCCAGCGAGATGGAGGCGGAGCGGGACCACGTCCTCGGCAAACCGAAGGACTCCGACGGCTTCGACGACGACCTGCTGGAGCGCGCTCAGCGCGACGACCAGGCCAGCGGCGAGCTGGAGAAGCGGTTCGCCGCGCTCTCCGCCACCGCCGAGCTGGACCAGGTGATCTTCGACGGGGCGTCCTTCGGCACCGCGGCCCAGGCGGGCACCCCGGAGGAGGAGGAGTACCTGGGCCTGCCGGGGCTGCTCACCGCCGACCAGGTGTCCATGCTGCTGAGCAAGCGTCAGGCGGAGCAGCTCGCTGCCCAGCGCCGCAGGGCCGCCACCAGGACCGCTGACCCGGCCCCTGAGGCCTCGGCCGCACCGGCCGTGCCGATGAGCGCCGCCCAACGGCGGGTGGCGCTCCGGCGGCAGCTCAACGCCCTGGTGGCCGCCCGCCACCACCGCACCGGTCAGCCACACGGCAAGATCCACGCGGAGCTGCGCCGGCTCTGCGGCGGGCCGCCGAGCGCCCAGGCGACCATCGAGCAGCTCGAGGAACGCATCGCCACCGTGCAGACCCTCTGACCCGGGGGCCCCATCGACCACACCCGAGCGGAGCCACGC
>JBARAE010000066.1:0-9245 GCA_049791715.1 Micromonospora sp. | reverse complement strand
GTCGCCGCGCCGGGAGCAAAGCGGCAAGGCGCGGCGTGCCCCGAGCGGCGCGCAGCGGGCCGCTTGCGGCCCGCCTTGAAGACGTATGGAAAGTTCTCACCGGCGAGAATCCAGGCAGATGTCCAGTCTCGGGACCTGCGTGACACATCGGTATCAGGACCTGCGTGACACTCCGCCGAGTGTTGGTGGAGATGAGCGTGATGGAACAGCGGTATCGAGCCGTCCAGGACGTGCTTGCCGGGTCGACGGTCACGGACGTCGCCGAACGGTTCGGAGTCTCCCGCCAGGCCGTGCATCGCTGGTTGGCCTGGTATGAGAACGAGGGTCTGGAAGGGCTGGCCGATCGGTCCAGCCGTCCACGTTCCTCGCCTGGGCAGACCCTGCCGGAGGTGGAAGCGTTGATCTGTGAGTTGCGCCGGAACCATCCTCGCTGGGGTGCCCGTCGTCTCGTCTTCGAGCTGGGCCGCCGTGGCTACCCTGGCCCGATCCCTTCACGGATCACCGTGCATCGGGTGCTGATCCGACACGGGCTGGTCAACCCGGCGCCCCGCCGCCGTCGTCGGGAGGACTACAAGCGGTGGGAACGCAGTCGGCCGATGGAGCTGTGGCAGCTGGACATCGTCGGCGGTATCCGCCTCGCCGACGGTGGTGAGGCGAAGGTCGTCACCGGCGTCGACGACCACTCCCGCTTCTGCGTCATCGCCACCGTGGTCCGCCGGGCAACCGGCCGGGCCGTGTGTCTCGCCTTCACAGAAGCTTTGCAGCGGTTCGGGGTGCCGGATGAGGTGCTGACGGACAACGGTAAGCAGTTCACCGGCCGGTTCAACCAGCCCCGCCCGACCGAGGTGATGTTCGAACGCATCTGCCGCGAGAACGGCATCGTGGCCCGCAACACCAAACCCCGCACCCCGACCACCACCGGCAAGGTGGAACGGTTCCATCAGACCCTGCAACGCGAACTCCTCGACGAAATCGAGGTCTGGGCCAGCCCAGAAGAAGCCCAAGCCGCCATCGACGCGTTCCGGGACGAATACAACACCCAACGGCCGCATCAGTCCCTGAACATGGCGTTCCCCGCCGACCGGTTCACCGCCCAACCGATGGTGGAGCAGCTGCCGCTGCGGCTGCCCCCGGCGCTGGCCACCACGATCCCTGCGCCCCGAAAGCCGCTGCCTGCACCACCGTTGGCGCCTCTGTCATCCGTCGGTTCGGCCACCGTCGCAGCCGCACCAGTGACAAGCGGCGACGATGTCGGCCTGGCCGTGGACGTCACCCGGACCGTTCCCGCCTCAGGCAACCTCACCGTCTGCGGGCAACAGTTCTGGCTGAGCCCCACCCGCGCCGGACTGCCGGTCACCCTCTGGGCCGACACCACCGTCGTCCACCTGCTCATCGACGGCGTCCGGCTCAAGACCGTCCCGTCCCGGCTCACCCCCACCCACCTGCGCCAGCTTCTCACCGACGACGGTCAACCCGCCGGTCCGCCACCGATCACCACCGGAGTCATCCAGGCCGGCGCCCCGATCGAGGTCGAACGGCTCGTCAACGCCACCGGCCTGATCAGCCTCGCCGGCCGGCAACATCCCGTCGGCTACCACTTCGCCGGCCAGGCGGGTCACCGTCCGACTCGACCGCGGCCTCATGCAGATCACCGCCGACGGCGTCCTGCTGCGCAGCCTGCCCAACCCCCTCACCGCCGCCGAGGCCGCCAGCATCCGCGACGCCCGTCCCGCCGGACCACCACCCACCCCAGCGTCCGAACCCGTGCGGGTGGAACGCCGCGTCAGCTGCCGAGGGGTGCTCGTCATCGCCGGCCAACGCATCCACGTCGGCATCGCCCACGCCGGAGCAACCCTCACCGTCGAAGCCGCCGACACCACCTTCCGCGTCCACGACGGCGACCAGCTCGTCACCGAGGTCCCCCGCACCACCACCAAGTCCATCGCCCGGTTCAAGGCCCGTAAACCGGAACCACCACGGAAGACGACGACCGGCAGTCGAGGCGAACAATGACCCTCTACCGCCTCGACGGCCGGTGCCATACTCCTCGGATGCCAGACAGAGCCGCAACGACTCGGCTGGTCACAGCGGCAGCACGCCAGCATCTGGAGCCGCTTGGACTGCATCGGCGAGGCGCGTCACGCGTCTGGTTCGATGACCGAGGCTGGTGGCTGATCGTCGTTGAGTTCCAGCCTTCCCGCTCGCACGGCACCTATCTCAACGTCGGCGCGATGTGGCTGTGGCACGAACGCAACCACTGGTCATTCGACGCCGGCAGCCGCATCTACTGGCGCAACGACACCACCTTTGTCACGCAGCCGCCGATCGGCGAAGCCGGATGGACAGACTTTCTCGACTTCGTCAACACCGAGCAATTCACCCGCGACATAGACATGGTCGCCAGGATTGCCGCACAACGGGTCGAGCAACTGCGCAGCCAGTTTCCCGACCCCGCAACCACCGCTCGCCAACTCGCCTCCCACCCCACCGGGCACGGCGAGTCGCCCTGGTGGCAGGCCTACCACACCGGGAGCGCAGCAGCTCTGGCCGGCGACCCCGACACCGCACGCCAAGCATTCCAACGCATCACCGTCGGCACCCTGGACCCGGGCTGGGCCCATGACCTCGCCCAGCACGCACGACAACTTGCTGACCTCGCCGACAACCCGCGCGCTCTGCAGCAGCGCGTCAGCGAAGCCATCCACGCCACCCGCCAGCGGCTCAAACTACCGCCAGCCCCACCCCAGCCCATGCCCACACCGCCCGCCTAGCAATCGGGGCGAGAACATCAGCGCGGGCAACTGACCGACTACCCTGACAATGAAGATCGTCTAGCCGGACGTGTCACCCACGTCCCGAGACTGATCTGTCACGCATGTCCTGAGACCCGACAGAGAATCCAGGCAGATGTGATCCTTCTCTGCACCAGGAACCGGTAGCTCAAGGTGAGTTCGCCTCGTTTCCCTGGTGGGAGAGGGGAACGTTTCGTATGGAGGAGCTGCGAGAGCGGCTGATGAACGGCCGAAGCGAAGAGCGTCCCGGCGGCGTGGATCATCGCGGGCCGGGACGCCCTCCGGTGTCGACAACGGCGCACGCATCGTCTGAGAGGACGGTCTAGTCGTCGCCTCAGTGTCCGTCGCGGACCACCGCTAACCCGCCGACCCGGATCCGCCGGTCAGCCGATGCCTTCGATGATGCGGAAGTCGCGCTCGACGCCGTCGGAGAGGACCACCAGCGCCTTCTGGTATGCCTCGCTCTCGTATGCCGCGACGGCCTGTTCGAAGCTGTCGAACTCGATCAGAACGACGCGTTGCGTGTTTCCGGCTTCGTGGGCGACGACTCGGGCGCCACGGGACAGGACGCGCCCGCCCCCAGCTCGGACGGCCGGACCGGCCAGCTTGTCGTAGGCAGCCAGCCCCTCAGGGTCGGAAATGGCGCGGTAGACACTAACCCAGTAGCCCTTAGCCATGGAAACCTCCTGTGTTCGGCCGGACATGTCCGACTTCGAATTGACGCTCAGATTGCTCGATCCCGGCGACGGAGCACCGGGCATTTGTGAGGACGCGCTGATCCGGCCTGGTTCGGCTCTGCCATCCGCGGCTGCCGGTTCGCGTCCCGGCGAAGTCTTCCTCAGCGCCCGAGCGCCTTCGGCGACGGGGGAATGTGCCAGAGCCGGAAACGGAGACCTCCCAGGTCGACGATGTCGGCCATGGCGGGCATTCCAGCCCGTCCACGCAGGAGGAGATACAGCCTCATCCGAACCTCGCCGGGTGTCCGCCACCCGCTGGTGCCGACGGCGTCAGCAGCAGACTGAGGTCGAACGCCGGCGCGCTGTGGGTGATGGCACCGACGGATATCGCGTCGACTCCGGTCTCCGCGACGGCCCTGACCGTGTCCAGCGTGATGGATCCAGACGCCTCGAGTCGGGGCCCTTCCGACCCTCGCAGTGTCACGATGTATCGCATGTCTTCGATGGGCATGTTGTCCAGCATGATCCACTCGACTCCCGCGCGCAGCGCCTCGATGGCCTGGGCTGTCGACTCGACCTCCACCTCGACGGCGACGCCCCGCGTGTTACACGCGTGCACTGCCGCGATCGCGGCGCTCACGCCGCCCGCCGCGGCGATGTGGTTCTCCTTGAGCAGGACCATCGCCGCGAGGTCGAGCCGGTGGTTGCTCACTCCGCCGGCGGCGACCGCGGCCTTGTCGAGCGCTCGAAGCCCGGGCGCTGTTTTGCGGGTGTCCAGGATCCGTACCGGAAGCCCGGTCACCGCCTCCGCGAAGGCCGCGGCGGCGGTGGCGATGCCGGACATGCGTTGCAGGAAGTTCAAAACTGTCCGCTCGCCGGTGATGATCTCTCGTGCGGGTCCTGCCAGCGTAAGCAGGTCCTGCCCGGTGTGGACGCGGTCGCCGTCTTGAACGTGCTCGGTGACGACGACGTCGCTGCCGAGCTGCCGGTATACCTCGGCTGGGATCGCCGTGCCGGCGATCACGCCGTCTTGGCGGGCGACGACGCGCGCATGGGCGCGGGGGCCGTCCGGCACTGACCAGCGGGTGGTGATGTCGTCCTCGGCGCGGTCTTCGGCCAGGGCACGGCGCACGGCGTCCGCCATGGCGCCGACGGCGACCGCCGTCTGGTGCGGGGTGAACATCGGCGGGGTGTCGTGCGGGGCAGCGGGGTTCGAGGAGCCCGAGGCGGCCGCCGGGTCCGGCGAGGGCCCGTCTCCGGCTGCTTCGGATCCCGAGCGATTCCGGTCGGCCTCCCGCGCCGAGTGCGGGGCAGGAGCGCGGCGTTCGGGACGAGAGACGCATAAAGCATTCATATAAATATTGTATGCTTCACGCATGAGTCGTCAAGACGCCTCTCGTGGCGCTTCCACTGCGATCGGGTCGGCCCTCTACGGGCTGGCCACCAGGGCTGTGCGACGCCTTCCGCGCGATATCAGCATCACGTCCGCCGCCACCCTGGCCACCCTGCACAGGACCGGCCCGCGACGCATCACCGATCTGGCCGTGATCGAGGGTGTCACCCAGCCCGCGATGACCGTGCTGGTCCGGGTGATGGAGGAGTCCGGACTGGTCGAGCGGAGGGGCGACCCGACCGACAAGCGGGTCACGCTGGTGTGCCTGACCGAGGCCGGCGCGTCGTACGTTCAGACACGGCGCCAGGCGGGCGTCGATGCGTTCGCGCGGCTGATCGACGAACTCGCCGACGACGAGGTCGAGGCCCTGGTGGCGGCGCTTCCGGCGCTGGCGCACCTGGCAGAGCTCGAAAGCCAGGACCGCGAAGGGCCGATGCGGTGACGGGGCGCACCCCGGAGCGCTCCGAGTCGCGGCTGCTGGTCCCCGCCCTTACGTTCATCGCCCTGGTCGTGGCGGCGGTCGCCAGCCTCGGGACGCCGCTGATCACCAGTGTGGCAACCACGTTCCACGTCTCACTCGACAGCGCGCAGTGGACGCTGACCATCGCACTGCTGAGCGGCGCCGTCGCCACGCCCGTCCTCGGCCGACTCGGAGCCGGCCCACACCGACGGGCCACGATCCTCGCCACGCTGGCGATCGTCGTCGCCGGCAGTGCGCTCACCGTGCTGCCACTGCCGTTCGCGGGACTGCTCATCGGCAGGGCCGCCCAAGGCGTCGGGCTCGGCCTGACGGCGCTGATGATGGGCGTGGCCCGTGACCATCTTCCCGACCAGCGCAGCGCGGCCACGATTGCCCTGATCTCGGTGGTCTCGATCATCGGCGCCGGCGTCGGCTACCCGCTCACCGCACTGCTCGCCGAGATCGGCGGCGTACGGGCCGCCTACAGCTTCGGTCTGCTCGTCACCGCTGTCGCCTTCCTGACCGCGCGGCGTTCCATACCCGCGGCTCCCGAAGGCCGCTCCGCTCACGTGACCGTGGCGAGCGCGCTCGTCCTCGCGGGCGGGCTGTTCCTCGTCCTGTTCCTGGCCGGCCAGCGGAGCCTGTGGAGCCGTCACCTCGCCGTGGCGGTGATCCTCGCCGTCGCCGCCGTGCTCCTGCTGTGCGTCTGGAGCGCCTCCGAGCTGCGCAGCAAGACGCCCCTGGTCGATGTCCGGGCGGTACGGCACCCGGCGGTCGCCGGAGCGAACATCGCCATGTTCGTCGGCGGGAGCGGCATGTACCTCCTACTCACGCTCATCACGCGGTACGCGCAGACGCCGCACAGCGCCGGCTACGGCTTCGGGCTGACCACCTTCGTCGCCGGGCTGGTCCTCGTCCCGTTCTCGGTGCTGGGGTTCGTCGCCGGCAAACTCACGCCCCGGGTTCGGACGCTGATCGACGCACCCTTTCTCCTGGCCGGCAGCGCCGTCATCGTCGGCAGCGGGTTCGTCCTGTTCGCCGCGGCCCGGTCGAACGTGGCCGAACTGCTCGTCGCGATGGGTGTGCTGGGCTTCGGCGTCGGCAGCTTCTCAGCCGCCATGCCCGGCGTCATCCTGGCCGTCACACCCAAAAGCGAGACGTCGAGCGCGATGAGCTTCAACTACGTCGTCCGCAGCGTCGGGTACTCCCTGGGCAGCGCGATAGGCGGCCTGGTCCTGGCCACCGACACCGACACCGGTCATCTCTTCCCGAACGACCACGCCTACACCACCGCAGCGCTGGTCGGCACCGCCGCGATGGCGGTCACCGCCCTGACCGCCACCGCTCTCACCCGCCACCGCCCGCCCAAGACCAACCCCACCGCAGCCACGGCCAGCGCGCCGAGTCAGGACCGGTCGAGCCGATGACCGGCTCGCCGGAAGGGCGGCGGCCACGTCGCCCTGCTTAGTGCAGTCAACTATGCGACAACTGATGCGCGACACATCTCCGCCACGTGATGCGCAAACGCGCGATGAAGCTAGGGGCACATCAGTGCCCCTCGGGACGTGCGGATCTGCCGATGACAGTGCACCGGGCGGCCTTCGATGGAGACGGTCGCCACACCCCGACCGCCGTCATCGACAGCGGGTGCGGGCGGCGCGTTGGATCGGGGTATGTCTGCACACTTTGACGTGGTGGTGCTCGGGGCGGGTCCGGGCGGCTATGTCGCCGCGATCCGCGCGGCTCAACTGGGATTGTCGACGGCCATCATCGAGGAGCGCTACTGGGGCGGCGTGTGCCTCAACGTCGGCTGCATCCCATCCAAGGCGCTGCTTCGAAACGCCGAACTGGCTCACCTGGTCACCCACGAGGCGAGGACGTACGGCATCCGCGTCGACGGGAAGATCAGCCTCGACTACCGTGCCGCGTTCGACCGCAGCCGTAAGGTTGCCGACGGGCGCGCCAAGGGCGTCCGGTACCTCATGAGGAAGAACGCGATCGCCGAGTACGAGGGGCGGGCCAGCTTCACCGACCCGCGGACCCTGGCCGTGGCCCGCAACGACGGCGGCACCGACACCGTCACGTTCGACCACTGCATCATCGCCACCGGGGCGACCACCCGGCTGCTGCCCGGCACCGCGGTCAGCGACCGGGTCGTCACGTACGAGCAGCAGATTCTCTCCCCGGAGTTGCCGGAGAGCATCGTCATCGCCGGGGCGGGCGCGATCGGCGTCGAGTTCGCGTACGTCCTGCACAACTACGGCGTGCGCGTGACGATCGTGGAGTTCCTCGACCGGATGCTGCCGCTGGAGGACGAGGAAATTTCGGCCGAACTTGCCCGCCGCTACAAGCGGCTCGGCATCGAGGTACTCACGTCGACCCGGGTGGAGTCGATCGACGAGACCGACGACCGGGTCCGGGTGACCGTGTCGTCCAAGGGCGGCGAGCAGCGCGTGCTCGAGACCGACAGGGTGCTACAGGCGATCGGCTTCGCGCCCCGCGTCGATGGCTACGGCCTGGAGAAGACCGGGGTCCGGCTCACCGAACGGGGCGCCGTCGACGTCGACGCCCGCTGCCGCACCAGCGTGCCGCACCTGTTTGCGATCGGCGACGTGACTGCGAAGCTGATGCTCGCGCACGCCGCCGAGGCGATGGGCATCGTCGCCGCCGAAACGATCGCCGGCGCCGAGACGATGGAGCTGGACTACACCATGATCCCGCGTGCGACGTACTGCCAGCCGCAGGTGGCCAGCTTCGGCCTCACCGAGGCGCAGGCCCGCGAGCGAGGCCACGACGTGCGGGTGGCGAAATTCCCCTTCAGCGCCAACGGCAAGGCGCACGGCCTGGGCGACACTGTCGGCTTCGTCAAGCTAATCAGCGACGCCAGGTACGGCGAACTGCTCGGCGGGCACATGATCGGTCCGGACGTCACCGAACTGCTGCCCGAGCTGACCCTGGCGCAGCAGTGGGACCTGACCGTGCACGAGCTTGCCCGCAACGTGCACGCCCACCCGACCCTCGGCGAGGCGGTCAAGGACGCCCTGCACGGGCTCGCCGGACACATGATCAACATGTGACGCCGCGAGGGGGCCGACCGTCCATCCAAGCGGCCGGCCCCGATCGCCGGATACGCCGCTGTCCCGCCCCAGTAGCGGAGAGTATCAACCGTTTGCGCGGCAAGCTGACAGTGTGGGGGCCAACTGCGGGAGCCCGCCGGCGGGCTGGACCGAAGCGGACCGACTGGCGACTTGCCGAGCCGTCGAGGGCCAGGGCGAGGCGGGCTGTGCCGGATGGCTTAGGCGCCTAGGGGGACTGCTTGATGCATAGGTGCGTGGACCGTTCAACGCAGGCAGAATGGCGGATGTGACGAACCCTGACCCCGATGCGGAGTGGTGGACGACCTCGGCTGTCGCTGCCTACCTCGGGTGCGGGTCGGCACGGTGGCGACGTATCGAAAGCGGGGGCAGATGCCTGCGCCCGATCTGACCCTTGGACGGACGCACGTGTGGCGGCCGGCGCACATTGTCAGCTGGCATGAGGCGCGACCGCGACCTGGTGTCGGCGGCAGATCTCGGGCGGAGGCCGCCGTGGACCGGGCGGCGCACGGCTGGATCTCCGAGGGCTGCGGGCGCTCGACGGTGAAGAACAGCCTTGCCGTCCTGGTGCGGGTCTTGGAGCAGGCGGTGCGCGACGGTCTGATCGACCGCAATCCGGCGCGGCTGACCGGCTGGCAGCGGGAGTACCAGCGGGCCGAGGACGAGTTGGACAACCCGCGTTCTCTGGCGCTGCCGGACTGGACCGCGCTGGCCACCCTGGCGGCGGCGCTGGTCGAGCGCTCGCACGGCCGCTACCCCGGCTGGGGTGAGGTGGTCATGTTCGCGGCCGGCACGGCGGCCCGGATCGGTGAGGTGTCCGGCGTGCGC
>JBARAE010000065.1:0-2176 GCA_049791715.1 Micromonospora sp. | reverse complement strand
CATCAAGCGCGAGCTGACCGCCGCCTGCGGCGTGCTCGTCGAGGACGGCGTCGCCCAGCGGGCCACCTTCATCGTGGACCCGGACAACGAGATCAAGTTCGTCATGGTGACCGCCGGCTCCGTCGGCCGGAACGTCTCCGAGGTCCTGCGGGTGCTCGACGCGCTGCAGACCGACGAGCTCTGCCCGTGCAACTGGAACAAGGGCGGCGCCACCCTCGACGCCAACGCGCTGCTCGCGGGCGCCGGGGCCTGAGCATGGGTCTGGACGCGGTCAAGGCGGCCCTGCCGGAGTACGCCAGGGACATCAAGCTCAACCTCGGCTCGACGATCGCCACCTCGACGCTCAAGCCCGAGCAGGCCTGGGGCACCGCCCTCGCCTGCGCGGTGGCGGCCCGCAACCCGGTCGTGCTGAGGGAGATCGCCGCCGAAGCGGCCGGTCACCTCACCCCGGAGGCGGTCGAGGGGGCCATGGGCGCCGCCACCATCATGGCGATGAACAACGTCTACTACCGGGCCAAGCACCTGATCGGCGACGAGCAGTACGCCTCGATGCCGGCTCGGCTGCGGATGCAGATCATCGCCCGCCCGGGCGTGGAGAAGGCGGACTTCGAGCTCTGGTGCCTGGCCGTGTCGGCCATCACCGGCTGCGGGGTGTGCCTGGAGTCGCACGAGAAGACGCTCCGCGGCGTCGGGTTCAGCCGGGAGCAGGTGCACGAGGGGCTGCGGATCGCCGCGGTGGTGCACGCCGCCGCCGTGGCGCTCGACGCGGAGGCCGCGCTGAGCTGATTCGGGCACGGCGTGTATGGATCACCCAACGGGGTAGCAAACCACCTGACAGGCAACATCCCCCAGAACGTCGAGAAAGGGAGTGAACGCCATGGAGCGGCTCGACCCTCGAACGACCCACGGGACGCCGGATCCGCTGATTCACGGTGACCAGGGAGCCTTCGCGGGCGGCGCGCCCGCGGGACGCTTCGATCCGTGGCGCTACCGGGACGAGGCCGGCGTGACCGGCGTCGACCTGGTCGGCTACAAGGTGGAGGCGAGCGACGGCAGCATCGGCAAGGTGGACCGGGCCAGCCACGAGGTGAACTCCAGTTTCCTCGTGGTGGACACCGGTCCGTGGATCTTCGGTAAGAAGGTCATGCTCCCTGCCGGTACCGTCCAGCACGTCGACCACGACGAGCGGAAGGTCTACGTCGACCGGGCCAAGGACCAGATCAAGGCCGCGCCCGAGTACGACGAGACCGTCGATTCCGACCCGGCATACCGGGACAAGCTCGGCGGCTACTACGACGACACCTACTCGTCGATGCCGCCGGGTACCGCCCGGTAACGGAGGAACCTGTGAAACGGCCGGTGGGGCCTCGCCCCACCGGCCGTTACCGTGTCAGGAGTGGACGTCACCGAGACCAGCCCCCGCAGTCCGTTCCCCGCCCTGTTCAACTTCCGCGACGCCGGCGGATACACCGGCCACGACGGGCGGACCGTCCGCCGCGGCCGGCTCTACCGCTCCGACTCGCTGCACCGGATCGACGAGACCGACCGGGAGGCGTTCACCGCCCTCGGCATCCGCACCGTCATCGACCTGCGCCGTCCCGAGGAGGTGGCCAAGGCTGGACGAGTACCCGCGTACGACGGGCTGATCTACCGGCACATCCACCCCGAGCACCCGAGCTGGGCGGACGTGCGTTACGACCCGGCGCAGAGCCTGGCCCGCTGGCTCGCCGACCGGTACGCCGCCCTGGCCCAGACCGGCACCGCGGGGGTGGCCGAGGCGGTCGGCCTGATCGCCGACAGCGCCAACGCTCCTGTGGTGGTGCACTGCGTCGCCGGCAAGGACCGCACCGGCATCGTCTGCGCGCTCACCCTCGCCGTGCTCGGCGTGGCCGACGACGACATCACCGCCGACTATGCGCTGAGCACCGAGGCGTCCGCGCGGTTCAGCGCCTGGGTGACCGCCACCACGCCCGCAGCAAAGGAGCTGCCCCCGCCGTTCCTCGCCTCCCCCGCCGAGGCGATGACGCTCTTCCTCACCGAACTGCGCGAGGGGTACGGCTCGGTGGAGGGCTACCTGCGCCACGCCGGGGTCACCGACGCCCATCTCGCCGGGCTCCGCGACCACCTGCTCGACTGAAAGCTCCACCAAACGGCGACAGCCGACACCGCGTTCGGC
>JBARAE010000064.1:0-6917 GCA_049791715.1 Micromonospora sp. | reverse complement strand
AGCTGGGACTGCCCGAGGGCTTCCCGGCGGCGGCGCAGCGCGAGGCGGACGAGGCCGCCGCCGCACCGCTGCCGGCCGTCCCGGACCGGACCGACGTGCCGTTCGTCACCGTCGATCCGGCGACCTCGCGCGACCTCGACCAGGCGATGCACCTCAGCCGCCGTCCCGGTGGTGGCTACCGGGTGCGGTACGCCATCGCCGACGTGGCCACCCACGTACGCCCGGGCGGGCCGTTGGAGGAGGAGACCTGGCGCCGCGGGCAGACCGTCTACCTGCCCGACGGCAACGTGCCGCTGCACCCGCACGCGCTCAGCGAGGGAGCCGCGAGCCTGCTGCCGGAGCAGGACCGGGCCGCGGTGGTCTGGACCATCGACCTCGACAGCGAGGGTGGCACGGTCGCCGTCGCGCTGGAGCGCGCCCGGGTCCGCAGCCGGGCCAAGCTCGACTACGACGGTGTCCAGCGCGACGCCGACGCCGGGCGGCTGCCCGAGCCGATCGCCCTGCTGCCCGAGATCGGCGCGCTGCTCACCGCCCGCGGGCTGCGCCGAGGCGCGATCAACCTGCCCCTCCCCGAGCAGGACGTGGAACCGGACGGCCACGGGTGGCGGCTGGTGCTGCGCGGGCCGAACCCGATGGAGGACCACAACGCGCAGATCTCCCTGCTCACCGGGATCGCGGCCGCGGACATCATGCGCGCCGGCCGGATCGGGTTGCTGCGCACCATGCCGCCGCCCAAGCCGGAGGCGGTCGACCGGCTGCGCCTCGCCGCCGCCCCGCTCGGCGTCGACTGGCCTGCGGGGCTCAGCGTGGGCGAGCTTCTGGTGCGGCTGGATCCCTCGCAGCCCCGGGCGGCCGCCTTCATCGACCAGGCGGCCGAGTTGATGCGGGGGGCCGGGTACTCCGCCTTCGACGGGGAGCTGCCCGAGCAACCCGAGCACGGCGGGGTCGCGGCCGCGTACGCCCACGTCACGGCCCCACTGCGCCGGCTCGCCGACCGGTACGCGACGGAGGTCTGCCTGGCCCTGCACGAGGGCCGGGAGGCGCCGGACTGGGCCCGCGCCGCGCTGCCGAAGCTGCCCGAGGTCATGGCGAGCACCGACCGGACGGCGTCGGCAGCCACCCGGGGTGCCATCGAGCTGGCCGAGGCGGTGCTGCTGGAACACCGGGTGGGGGAGACGTTCGAGGCCGCGGTGCTGGACGTGGACGCACCGCGCAACGGTGAGGCCAGGCCGGACCGTACGCCGGGCGGCACGGTGGCCCTCGACGCCCCGCCGGTACGGGCCCGCTGCACCGGCGAGCTGCCGCTCGGCGAGCGCGTCCCGGTCCGCCTGGTGACCGCCGACCCGACCCAGCGCAAGGTCCTCTTCGAGCACGGCTGACCGGGGCCGCAGCGGGGATTGTCACAGCGCCCGGCGGTGCTGCCGGCCGATCACCTTTGCGAGGATGACCACATGGCTTACGACGCGACCACGCTGCCCGACGTCTCCGGGCTGACCGTCGGCATCATCGGTGGCACCGGCGACCAGGGGCGGGGGCTTGCCTACCGGTTCGCCCGGGCCGGGCAGACCGTGCTGATCGGTTCCCGGTCGGCCGAGCGGGCGGCGCAGGCGGCCGCCGAGATCGCCGCGCTGCCCGGCATGCCGGCCGGGGTCGACCTCACGGGGGCCGGCAACGACGAGGTGGCCCGGCGCAGCGACGTGGTGATCATCGCGGTGCCGTGGGACGGGCACGCCGCCACCGTCGGCGCCCTGGCGGAGCCGCTCGCCGGCAAGATCGTGGTGGATTGCGTCAACCCGCTCGGCTTCGACAAGCAGGGCCCGTACGCCCTGCAGGTCGCCGAGGGCAGCGCCGTCCAGCAGGCCGCCGCGCTGCTGCCCGACTCCCGGGTCTGCGCCGCGTTCAACCACGTGAGCGCGCCGCTGCTGGCCGACCCGGAGGTCGACCGGATCGACCTCGACGTGCTGATCTGCACCGAGGACCGGGAGCTGGTCGGCGTGGTCGGCGCGCTCGCCGCCCGGATCCCCGGCATGCGGGGCATCTACGCCGGCCGGCTGCGCAACGCCCACCAGATCGAGGCGTTCACCGCCAACCTGATCGCGATCAACAAGCGCTACAAGGCCCACGCCGGCATCCGGGTCACCGACCTCTGAGTGGTGCGGTGTTAGAAGGGGCCCCCTGCTATACGCCAGGCGTTAACAGGGGCCCCTCCTTGCACCTCAGAAGGTGTGTTCGGCGGCGGGGAAATCGCCGCCGCGGACCTCCTCGGCGAACCGCCGGGCGGCGTCGGTCAACGCGCCGGCCAGGTCGGCGTAGCGCTTGACGAAGCGCGGCGCCCGGCCGGTGCGCAGCCCGGCCATGTCCTGCCAGACCAGCACCTGCGCGTCGGTGTCCGGGCCCGCGCCGATGCCCACGGTCGGGATACGGAGCTCGGCGGTGATCCGCTTGGCGACCTCACCGGGCACCATCTCCAGCACCACCGCGAACGCGCCCGCCTCGGCCACCGCCCGCGCGTCGGCGAGCACCTCCTCGGCCGTGTCGCCGCGGCCCTGGACCCGGTAGCCGCCGAGGGTGTGCTCGCTCTGCGGGGTGAAGCCGATGTGCGCCATCACCGGGATGCCGGCCCCGACGATGGCCTCGATCTGCGCGGCGCAGCGCCGGCCGCCCTCCAGCTTCACCGCGTGGCAGCCGCCCTCCTTCATGAACCGCACCGCGGTCCGCAGCGCCTGCGCCGGCCCCTCCTCGTAGGAGCCGAAGGGCAGGTCGCCGACGACCAGCGTGTGCCGGGTCGCGCGTACCACGGCCCGGACCAGGGGGAGCAGCTCCTCGGCGGTCACCGGCAGGGTGGTCTCGTAGCCGAAGACGTTGTTCGCCGCCGAGTCGCCGACCAGCAGCACCGGGATCCCCGCCTGGTCGAAGATCGAGGCCGTGTACTGGTCGTACGAGGTGAGCATCGCCCAGCGCTCGCCGCGTTCCTTGGCGGCGATCAGGTCGCGGGTACGGACCCGTCGGGTGGCCGGCCCGCCGTAGAGGGCGGTCACCTCGGTCGGGGTGGACTCCACCATGACTCTCTCCTTCCTCGAGGCCGCCTCTGCGGTCCCCGGGTTCCGCCGCGATCGTCGCACCGGACGACGGGCCCGCGGCAGGGCGGAGTGCAGGATTTCACTCCCGAGCCCAGGGCGGTCGGTCAGCCGTGCTCGCGCCAGCGGTTGGTGATCGGCAGGCGACGGTCCCGCCCGAACGCCTTGATCGAGATCTTCGTGCCCGGGGCGGACTGCCGCCGCTTGTACTCCGCCATGTCCACCATGCGCAGTACCCGGTCGACCACCGCCGGGTCGTGCCCCGACTCGATCAGCCCCTCCCGGCCCAGGTCACCGTCGACGTAGCCGATCAGGATCGGGTCGAGGACGTCGTACGCCGGCAGGGTGTCGCTGTCGAGCTGGCCCGGGCTCAGCTCCGCCGACGGCGGCTTGCCGATCGAGCTCTCCGGGATGGGCGGGGTCTCGCCCCGCCGCTCGGCGTCGGCGTTGCGCCACTTGGCCAGCCGCCAGATCAACGTCTTCCAGACGTCCTTGACCGGGTTGTAGCCGCCCACCGAGTCGCCGTAGAGGGTGGAGTAGCCGACCGCCAGCTCGCTCTTGTTGCCGGTGGTGAGGACCAGGTGGCCCTCCTGGTTCGACAGCGCCATCAGGATCACGCCGCGCACCCTGGCCTGGAGGTTCTCCACGGTCACCCCGGACAGCGACATGTTGGCCAGGAAGGTGTCCACCATGGGCTGGATCGGCTCGATCCGGTAGTTCAGGCCGGTCCGCTTCGCCAGCTCCTCGGCGTCCACTCGGGAATGCTCGGAGGAGTGCTGGCTGGGCAGCGACACGCCCACCACCCGGTCCGGCCCGAGCGCGTCCACCGCGATCGCCGCCGACACCGCCGAGTCGATGCCGCCGGAGAGGCCGAGGACCACCGACGGGAAGCGGTTCTTGTTGACGTAGTCGCGCAGGCCCAGCACCAGCGCCTGCCACACCTCGGCCTCGTCGGCGACCGGCTCGATGATGCCGCCGACGGCGACCTCGCCGGTGGGCGGCGGCAGGATGTCGGTGCACTTGACCCGGACGATGCGCATGTCGTCGCCCAGTTCCTCGGCGTCCTGGACGGGCTCCTTCGCCGGCGGCAGCTCCACGTCGTGCACCAGCAGGTGCTCGACGAACTGCGGTGCCCGGGCGAGCAGCGCGCCCTCGGCGCTGACGATCATCGAGTCCCCGTCGTAGACCAGCTCGTCCTGGCCGCCGACCATGTTCACGTACGCGATGGTGGCGCCGGCCTCGGCGGCCCGGCGGCGGACCAGCGGCAGGCGGACGTCGTCCTTGTTCAGCTCGTACGGCGAGCCGTTGATGTTGAGCACCAGGCCGACCCCGGCCTGCCGCGCGACGGCGAACGGGCCGCCGGCCTGCCAGAGGTCCTCGCAGATGGTCAGCGCGACGTCCACCCCGCCGATCCGGACCACGTTCAGCGTGTCCCCCGGAACGAAGTAGCGGTCCTCGTCGAAGACGCCGTAGTTGGGCAGGTGGTGCTTGAAGTAGGTGGCCACGATCCCGCCCCGGTGCAGCAGCGCGGCAGCGTTGCGGGCGCCCCGGCCCGGCACGGCGTCGGTGCTGACCTGCGGCGGGCCGTCCGCGTCCAGGTAGCCGACCAGGACCGGCAGCTCCCCGAGGCCGTCGGCGGCGAGGTCCGCGGCGAGCTGCTGCAGCGCGGCCTTCGACGCGGCGACGAAGGAGCGGCGGAACACCAGGTCCTCGACGGGGTAGCCGGTCAGCATCAGCTCGGGGAAGAGCGCGATCTGGGCGCCGGCGTCGGCGGCCTTGCGGGTCCAGCTGCGAACCAGGTCCGCGTTTCCGGCGATGTCGCCGACCGTCGGGTTGACCTGGCACAGGGCGAGACGCAGGGTGGGCATGCCCTCATCTTGCCGCAGCTCGCGGGGGTGGACCCGGCCGGACGCGCGAGACGGCGGCCACCTCCCCGAGCGGCGGCCGGGCCTTCCCGCCGGACGGGCCTCGTGCGGCGGGACACGGCGGGACGGGCGGCCGGGGGTCGCGTAACGTCGGCGTAACGAGGCCGGTGGAGACTGGGCGGTCAGGCCGGGCCGGGCCGACCGGTGACGGACAACAGTGTCGCGAGGGGTTGAAGTGGACCGTCAGCAGGAGTTCGTCCTCCGTACGCTGGAAGAGCGGGACATCCGCTTCGTCCGGCTGTGGTTCACCGACGTGCTCGGCACGCTCAAGAGCGTCTCGGTGGCCCCGGCCGAGCTGGAGGCGGCCTTCGAGGAGGGCATCGGCTTCGACGGCTCGGCGATCGAGGGCTTCGCCCGGGTCTTCGAGTCGGACATGGTCGCCATGCCCGACCCGACCACCTTCCAGGTCTTCCCGTTCGAGGGCGGGGTCAGCGGCGAGAGTGCCCGGATGTTCTGCGACATCCTGCTCCCCGACGGCGGCCCGTCCTGGGCCGACCCGCGGCACGTGCTGCGCCGCGCGCTCTCCAAGGCGGCCGAGAAGGGCTTCACCTTCTACACCCACCCGGAGATCGAGTTCTTCCTGCTGGAGAACGGCCCGCAGGACGGCTCGGTGCCGATCCCGGTGGACACCGGCGGCTACTTCGAGCACACCACCCACGCGGTCGCCCGCGACTTCCGCCGCCAGGCGGTGCTGGCCCTGGAGCGGATCGGCATCTCGGTGGAGTTCAGTCACCACGAGGTGGCCCCCGGTCAGCAGGAGATCGACCTCCGCTACGCCGACGCGCTGACCACCGCCGACAACATCATGACCTTCCGGCACGTGGTGAAGGAGGTGGCGCTCTCCACCGGGGTGCAGGCCAGCTTCATGCCGAAGCCCTTCACCGACCAGCCGGGCAGCGGCATGCACACCCACCTGTCGCTGTTCGAGGGGGAGCGCAACGCGTTCCACGACGCGGGCGACCCGATGAAGCTCTCCAAGGTGGCGAAGTCGTTCATCGCGGGTCTGCTGATGCACGCCCGGGAGTACACGGCGGTCACCAACCAGTGGGTGAACTCGTACAAGCGGCTCTTCCCGCAGGCGCTGCCGGACCGGATCACCGAGAGCCCGGCGTACGTCTGCTGGGGGCACCTCAACCGGTCCGCCCTGGTCCGGGTGCCGGCGTACGGCAAGCCGAACTCGGCCCGGGTGGAGGTCCGGTCGCTGGACTCGGCGACCAACCCGTACCTGGCGTTCGCGGTGATGCTCGGCGCCGGCCTGAAGGGCATCGAGGAGGGGTACGAGCTGCCCCCGGGCGCGGAGGACGACGTCTGGTCGCTGAGCAGCGCCGAGCGCCGCGCCATGGGCTACGAGGCGCTGCCGGAGAACCTGGCCGAGGCGATCGACGTGATGGCCGGCTCGGAACTGGTCGCCGAGGTGCTCGGCGAGCACGTCTTCGACTTCTTCCTGCGCAACAAGCGCGCCGAGTGGGAGCAGTACCGCCGCGAGGTCACCCCGTACGAGCGGCAGCGCTACCTGTCGCTCTAGGCCGGCCTGTCGTACCCCGGGATTAGCTTCCGGGGGTGAACCGGACCGATCGTCTCTACGCCCTGGTGGAGGAGCTGCGGGCCGTCTCGCCACGGCCGCGCAGTGCCCGTTGGCTGGCCCAGCGCTTCGAGGTCAGCGCCCGGACCATCGAGCGGGACATCTCCGCCCTGCAGGCCTCCGGCGTGCCGATCTGGGCCGAGCCGGGCCGCACCGGCGGTTACGTGGTCGACCGCGCGCACACCCTGCCGCCGGTCAACCTGACCGCGGGCGAGGCGGTGGCGATGGCGGTGGCGTTGCACCGGCTGGGCGGCACGCCGTTCGCCGCGGCCGGCGGTGCGGCGCTGCGCAAACTGGTCGCCGTGATGCCGGCCGCTGACGTGGCGGAGGCGC
>JBARAE010000063.1:0-2372 GCA_049791715.1 Micromonospora sp. | reverse complement strand
GTGGACACCTCGGCGGCGAGGTCGGCGTCCGCGACCAGCGCGGCGGTACGCGCGGCGGCGCTGAGCACCGGCCACCCCTCCCGGGGCAGCTCGGGCAGGCGGTCGTCGCCCAGCGCGGTCCGCGCCGCCCGTACCGCCTCCACCTTGTCGTCCGCCGCCAGGGCCGCCTCGATGCGCAGCTCCCGCAGCGGGAGCCGGTGGTTCGGCCACAGGTACGGCCGGGCGAGGAAGGCCAGCGCGCGGCTGACCAGTTCGTCGGCGGCCGGGTGGGCGCGGGCCAGGCGCAGCCCGGCCCGGAGTTGGAGCCAGTGCAGCCCGGAGACGCCCGGCGGGTCGATCCGGGCCGCCTCGGCGCAGGCCGCGTCGGCCTCGTCCCAGCGGCCCAGGGCGATCAGCGCCTCGGCCCGGTTGGACAGCAGGTACGCCCCGGTGGAGCGACTGATGCCAACCCGGCGCGCCTCGGTCACCCCGGCCAGGGCGACCTCCTCCGACTCGGCGTAGCGGCCCAGCTCGAAGAGCACGTCGGAGAGGTGGACCAGGGCGCTCACCAGGGCCCGCGCGTTGCCGGTCTCCCGCGCCCGGGCCTCCGCCCGGCGCAGTTCGGCCAGCCCGAGGTCGGGGGCCTTGTCGGTGCGGCAGAGAATGGCGATCCGGGTGGGTAGCAGCGCGACGTCCTCGCCGACCGCCTCGGCCGCGGTCATCGCCTCGGCAGCAACCGAGGCGGCCTGCTCAGGGTCGATCTTCACCAGGTGCGCGGCGATGTCGGCGAGCAGGCGGACCCGCTCCGGGCCGTCCGGCACCCCGACCGCCAACCGGTACGCCTCGCGCAGCTCGGCGCGGCCGTCGCTCTTGCCGAGCAGCGCCAGCAGCCGGCCCCGCTGGTCGAGCAGCCGGGCGGCACGCAGCGGCTCGGCGTCGGTGTCCACCTCGGCCAGCGCGGCCCGGGTGAGGGTGACCGCCCGGCTGTACTCGCCGGCGGTGGTGGCCGCGGCGAGCGTCTCCTCCAGCACGCCCAGGTGGTCCATGCCGAGCCGGTCGGCGGCGTCGGGTACCAGCTCCCAGAGCTCCAGCACCCGTTCCAGCAGGCGGCTCTGCTCCGCGTACGCGTACCGGTCGGCGGCGGCGCAGGCGGCGGCGCGGGCGGTGACCAGGGCACGGGGGTGGTCGTGCGCGGCGTACCAGTGGTGGGCGATCTCGGCGGGGGCACGGCCGGCGGCCACCAGCTGCGGGTGGGCCTCGATCGCCGCGGCGTAGCGGGCGTGCAGCCGGGCGTGCTCACCGGGGAGCAGCTCGTCGTGGACGGCCTCGCGGACGAGGGCGTGCCGGAACTCGTAGTCGCCGTCCGGGTCGGCCACCACGAGCTGGGCGGCCACCGCGGCCCGCAGGGCATCCTCCAACTCGTGCTCGGGCAGGCCGGCGACCTCGGCGAGGAGCTGGTGGGCGAAGCGGGTGCCGCCCGCGGCGGCGATCCGCAGCACCCGCTGGGCCGGTTCGGGCAGCCGGTCCACCCGGGCCAGCAGCAGGTCGCGCAGGGTCTCGGGCAGCGCGGCGCAGCCGACCGGGTCACCGGCGGCGGCGAGTTCCTCGATGAAGAACGGGTTGCCCTGGGTCCGGCCGTGGACGTCGTCGACGGCCCGGGCGGCCGGTTCGGCGCCGAGCAGGTCGGCGAGGATGGCGGCGGTGCCGTCCCGGTCGAGCCGGCTGACATCGACCCGTTCGACGCCCCGGGCGCGGTCGAGCTCGGCGAGGAAGGGACGCAACGGGTGGCCACGGTGCAGCTCGTCGGTGCGGTAGGTGCAGACCAGCAGGAGCCGGCCGGCGCGGGTGGCCCGGACCAGGAAGCCGATCAGGTCCCGGGTGGAGCGGTCGGCCCAGTGCAGGTCCTCGATCACCAGCACCAGCGGCTGCGCGGCGGCGATCCGCTGGAACAGGTCGGCGACCAGGTCGAACAGGTAGCCGCGCGGGGTGTCCGAGACGGGCAGGCCGGTGGGCGTGGCGACGCCGGCCGGCACCCGGGCCAGCTCCGGCAGCAGGCGGGCGAACTCCGGCTCGTACCCGGAGAAGACGCCCGGGCCGTCGCGGCGCAGCACCTCGCGCAGCGCGGCGGCGAACGGCGCGAACGGCAGGCCGGCCTCGCCCAGTTCGAGGCACTGGCCGACCAGGACCCGGGCCCCGCCGTCGGTGGCCAGGCGGGAGAACTCCTCCAGCAGCCGGGTCTTGCCGACGCCGGCCTCGCCACCGACCAGTACGGCGGTGGGGTCGCCGGCCCGGGCGCGGCCGAGCGCGTCGCGCAGCGCCGCCACTTCCGGCTGGCGGCCGACGAGGACGGTGCTGGCGGCGCGTGTGGTCACGGCATCGAGCATGCCATGGCG
>JBARAE010000062.1:0-7608 GCA_049791715.1 Micromonospora sp. | reverse complement strand
ACCGGCGGCCGGGTCGGGTGGCGCTGCCCACCCGCAGCGGGCCGCCCACCGTGGCCGGCCGCTGGTCCCGGCTCCCCGAACGCGATCTGGACCCGACCCGACGGGCCGCCGCCCTCGCCGACATCCTGCTGGAACGGCACGGGGTCGTCACCCGGGGCGCGGTCATGGCGGAGCAGGTGACCGGCGGCTTTGCCGCCGTCTACCCGGTGCTGTCCGCCCTGGAGGAACGCGGAGCGGCCCGCCGCGGCTACTTCGTCGAGGGGCTGGGGGCCGCCCAGTTCGCCGTTCCCGGCGCGGTGGACCGGATCCGCGCCCTCGCCGATCCGGCGGACGGCACCCGGGGCCGGGGCGGGCCGACGCTGGTGCTCGCCGCCACCGACCCGGCCAACCCGTACGGCGCGGCGCTGCCCTGGCCGGAACGGGTGGTCGACTCGGGGGACGGGACGGCCCCGGCGACCGGTCACCGGGCCGGCCGGAAGGCCGGCGCGCTGGTCGTCCTGGTCGGTGGCGACCTGGTGCTCTACGTGGAGCGCGGTGGGCGGACCATCCTGTCCTTCACCGACGACACCGACGCGCTGGCCGCCGCGGGCAAGGCGCTGGCCGACGCCGTGCATTCGGGGGCCCTGGGCGCGATCTCGGTGGAACGCGCCGACGGCGAGGCGGTCCACTCGTCGCCGCTGCGCGACGCGCTGACCGCCGCCGGCTTCCGGGCCACCCCACGCGGCCTGCGCCTCCGCGGCTGACCCCCGCGGCGTCCACTCCCGACGCTCCGGCTCGGACCTTCCGGACAGGTAGGGTGGGCCGGCCGGCAGCGGAACACGGGGACGGTGTGATGGGCGCGATCGAGGTACGACCCGCGGAACCGCACGACCACCAGGACGTCGCCGCGCTGCACCACCGGGAGTGGGGCGGCCCGTACGTGGTGGTCCACGACACCCCCTACGACCTGCGTACGCTGCCGACGCTGGTGGCGCTCGACGGCATGGGCGAGCTGGCCGGGGCGCTGGTGCACCGGCTCGCCGACGACGGGCTCGAGGTGGTGAGCCTCGCCGCCACCATGCCGGGTCGGGGGGCGGGCAGTGCCCTGCTCGCCGCCGCCGAGGCGGTCGCCCTGGCCGCCGGAGCGTCCCGGCTCTGGCTGGTCACCACCAACGACAACCTCTCGGCGCTGCGCTTCTACCAGCGTCGAGGGCTGCGGATCGTGGCGGTCGACGCAGGCGCGGTCGACCGGGCCCGGCAGGCGAAGCCGAGCATCCCGTACATCGGGGAGGACGACATCCCGCTGCACGACGAGCTGGTCCTGGAGCGCCGGCTGGAGATCAGGGGGTGACGACGGTGACCGTCCCCTGGATCTCGCTGACCACCGACTACGGCCTCGCCGACGGGTTCGTGGCCGCCTGCCACGGGGTGATCGCCCGGCTCGCCCCGGCGGCCCGGATCATCGACGTGACCCACCTGATCCCGCCGGCCGACGTACGGCGGGGCGCGGCGGTGCTCGCGCAGACCGTGCCGTACCTGCCGACCGGGGTGCACGTGGCGGTGGTCGACCCGGGCGTCGGCACCATCCGGCGCGGCGTCGCCCTGGCCGCAGCCGGCGGGCTGCTGGTCGGGCCGGACAACGGACTGTTGCCGGACGCGGCCGAGGCGCTGGGTGGGGTGACCGCCGCGGTGGAGCTGACCAACCCCGAGTGGCTGGCGCCGGCGGTGTCCCGCACCTTCCACGGGCGGGACGTCTTCGCCCCCGTCGCAGCCCGGCTGGCGCTGGGTGCGGCGCTGACCGACGCCGGCCCGGCGGTCGACCCGGACAGCCTGGTCCGGCTTCCGGCGCCGGTGGTCAACCGAACCCCGGACGGCTTCACCGCCGAGGTGCTGACCGTCGACCGCTTCGGCAACGTCCAGCTCGCCGCGTCGGCCGACCTGCTGGCCGGACTCCCGGCCCGGGTCCTGGTGGCCGGCTCGGAGGCGGTGCACGGGCGTACGTTCGGCGACGCTCCGGCCGGTTCCCTGGTGGCGTATGTCGACTCGGCGGGGCTGGTCGCGGTCGCGGTGAACAACGGGCGGGCCGTCGACGTGCTCGGCGTCCGTCCGGGGGATCTGCTGCCGGTCACCGCCGCCTGAAAGTCGGGCCGCCAGGCACTCCTACCAGGGCGTCGAGTGTGGAATGCTGCTCAGGTGCGTGATCTCTCGGTTCCGGTGGCCTGCCCCTGCTGTGCGTCTCGCACCGGCGGCGGCACCTGCCCCGTCTGCTTCTGGACCGACGACGGGCAGTCGGACGCGGACGCCGACATGGTCCGTGGCGGCCCGAACGGGGACCTGAGCCTCTCCCACGCCCGGCTCAACTTCGCCGTCTACGGCGCCAGCCACCCGCGCTACCAGGACATGGTCCGCTCGCCGCGCCCCGACGAGCGTCCCTGACCGGCCCGCAGCCGGCCCCGCCGCCCCAAGCGGCGAGGAGCCCGCTGACGGAGAGCGGCCGGTGGTCGGGCGAGGGAGGATGGGGGGGTGCCCGAAGGCGACACCGTCTGGAACACCGCCCGCGTCCTCCAGCGCGCGCTGGCCGGCGCCCGGCTGACCGGCTCCGACTTCCGGGTGCCGCAGCTCGCCGCGGCGGACCTGACCGGCTGGACCGTCCGCGAGTCGGCCAGCCGGGGCAAGCACCTGCTGCTGCGGCTCACCGCCCCGGCGAGCGCTGAGGGTGGGCGGGACTGGACGCTGCACTCGCACCTGCGGATGGAGGGCGCCTGGCGGGCGTACGTGCCGGGTGAGCGGTGGGCCGCCCGGCCGGCGCACCTGATCCGGGTGGTGCTCCGTACGGCGGGGGCGGTGGCGGTCGGCTACCACCTGCACGAGCTGGCCCTGATTCCGACCGCCGAGGAGGAGTCCCTGGTCGGGCACCTCGGCCCGGACCTGCTGGGTCCGGACTGGGACCCGGCCGAGGCGGTCCGCCGGCTCGCCGCGCACCCGGACGCCACCATCGGCGAGGCCCTGCTCGATCAGCGCAACCTGGCCGGGGTGGGCAACCTCTACAAGTGCGAGGTGCTCTTCCTGCGCGGCGTCAACCCGTGGACGCCGGTCGGCGCGGTTCCCGACCTGACCGGCCTGGTCACCCTGGCGCAGCGGCTGCTCGCGGCCAATCGCGGCCGGTGGACGCAGAGCACCACCGGCTCGCTGCACCGGGGCCAGACCAGCTATGTCTACGGCCGCCGGGCGCAGCCCTGCCGCCGCTGCGGCACCGCGATCCGCAAGGAGGAGCTGGGCGAGCGGGTCACCTACTGGTGCCCGGTGTGCCAGCCGGAACGGCCCTGACCGCGCCAGGAAGCGGCAGCCGGAGCCGCGGGCGTAGAACTTCCACGAATCGCCAAGATCTCCCCGAGACACGGACGAATGGGTAGTTCCCTCCCGCCCACCCACGTCGCATGCTGCGGTTGAGTGCTCACCGATCGTCAACAGCGCGATCGCTCGCCACGTCGCGGTGGCGGCCGTCGTGCCCCGATCCCGGGGAGAGCCATGGTGCTGTTCCGCAGACCGCGGCCCAACGGCGCGGACCACGCCGTCCGTGCCGGTGCGGCCGCCGCGCCGATCGTGCCCGCCGCCCGGACCGCCGAGGAGATCGAGGCGACGCCGGCCAGTCTCGACCCGGCCGCCGTGCCGCGCTGCTTCGGTCCGGTGCCGAACTTCGCCGGCAGCCCGCTGCCGCTGCTCGACCGGGACGGCCGGCCCCTGCCCGGCACCGGGATGCGGAAGTTCATCGACCCGCTGCCGGTGCCCGGGCCGCCGAACCGTGCCGCGCCGGGCGGGTACCTGCCGGTGGCGGTGCCGGACACCATCACCTGGCCCGGCTGCGACTACTACGAGATCGGATTGCAGGAATACTCCCAGCGCCTGCACCGGGACCTGCCGGCCACCCGCCTGCGCGGCTACCGGCAGCTCAACCTGGGCACCGACCCGTACGGGCACAACACCGTCCACCCGCCGGACCGGCCCTGGCACCTCGGCCCGCTGATCCCGGCCCGGCGTGGGCGACCGGTCCGGATCAAGTTCATCAACCAGCTCCCGACCGGCCGGGCCGGTGAGCTGTTCCTGCCGGTGGACGAGACGGTCGACGGGGCCGGGGTGGGGCCGCTCGACGGGCCGGCACCGTACCCGCAGAACCGCGCGGTGCTGCATCTGGCCGGGGCGCAGACGGCCTGGATCAGCGCCGGCAACCCGTGGCAGTGGGTCACCCCGGCGGGCGAGATCACCCCGTACCCGACCGGGGTGGGCGTCGTTCCGGTGCCGGACATGCCGCCGCCCGGTGCCGGCGCCACCACCCTCTACTTCCCGAACGACCAGAGCGGCCGGCTGATGTGGCTGCGCGACAACACCCTGGGCCTGTCCCGGCTCACCGTCCACTCCGGCCAGTCGGCCCTCTACCTGCTCACCGACCCGGCGGAGGAACAGCTCGTCGCCGACGGCGTACTCCCCGAGGAGCAGCTGCCGCTGGTCATCCAGGACCGGACGTTCGTGCCCGACGACGCCCAGCTCGCCGCTCAGGACCCCACCTGGGACCGGGACCGGTGGGGCGCCAAGGGGAACCTCTGGCATCCGCACGTCTACCAGCCGCGGCAGAACCCCTGGCGGGCCAGCGGGACCAACCCGACCGGCCGCTGGGACTACGGCCCCTGGTCCCACGACCCCGACGGCCCGGGCAGCCCCTGGGTCGCCCCGGTGCCCAACCCCCACCACGACCCGGTCGCCGAGCCGGACGAACCGCCGCTGGCCCCGGGCGTGCCGCACCCGTCGGCGGTTCCCGAGGCGTACGGGGACACGCCGCTGGTCAACGGCGTCGCCTACCCGTACCTGACGGTGGAGCCGAAGGCGTACCGGTTCCGGATCCTCAACGCCTGCGCGGACCGCAGCCTCAACCTCCAGCTCTACCGGGCGCGCTCCGACGCTCCGATGTGGCCCGACGACGGCCGACCCGGTGACCCGGACGCCGGGGAGGTGCCGATGGTCGAGGCGGTCCGGGCGGCGGACCGGCCGCCGGGATGGCCCACCGACGGGCGCGACGGCGGTGTCCCCGACCCCAGGGCCGCCGGACCGGAGATGATCCAGATCGGCAACGACGGCGGCCTGCTGCCCGCCCCGGTGGTGCTGCCCAACCGGCCGGTCGGCTACCGCTACGACCGCCAGGACCCGACGGTGCTCAACGTGGACGAGCACAGCCTGCTGCTCGCCCCCGGTGAGGTGGCCGACGTGGTGGTGGACTTCTCCACCGTCGCGCTGGGCGGCACGCTGATCCTCTACAACGACTGCCCGGCGCCGCTGCCCCGCTTCGACCCCCGGTACGACCACCACACCGACGCCCCGGACCGCACCCCCGTCGGCGGCCTGCCCGGCGCCCGCCCCGGGTACGGCCCGAACACCCGAACCCTCCTCCAGTTCCGGGTGGCCGGTGTGCCGGCCGCCCGGTACGACCTGGCCCGGCTCGCGGACTGCCTGCCCGGTGCATATGCGGCCAGCCAGCGCCCGCCGATCGTGCCGCAGCCGGCGTACGACCCGGCGTTCGGCACCGGCACGGCCGCGGACACGCTCGTGCCGGTGCACGCCACCTCGACCAGCTTCACCCCGCCCGGCGCCACCGCCCCGGTCACCCTGCCGGTGTCGGTGAAGGCGGTGGGACAGGTCTTCGAACCCCGGCACGGCCGGGCGGTCGGCCGGCTCGGCGTCCGGCACCCGCACGCCGGGCCGCTCGGCCCGGCCGTCCTGCCGCTCGGGCCGGTGGACCCGGCGACCGAGGTGCTCTTCGCGGCCGACCCGGCCGTGCCGGTGGGCGTGCTCGCCGACGGCACCCAGCTGTGGCGGATCGTCGGCGACGCCCCGCAGACCCAGGCGGTGCAGGTCGGCGGCTGCGACGTGCAGCTGGTGAACCGGGTCGGCTGGGACGGCACGGTACGGCCACCGGACGCCAACGAGCTGGGCTGGAAGGTGAGCGTCCGGGTCAACCCCCGGGAGGACGTCGTCGTGGCGCTGCGCCCGGCGCCGCCCGCCCTTCCGTTCAAGATCGGCGACAGCGTACGGCTGCTCGACCCCACCCGCCCAGCCGGCGCCCGGCTCGACGCCACCCCGGTCAGCCCGATCGACGGGCGACCGTCGAGCGTGGTGAACCAGCTGGTCAACCTCGGCTGGGAGTACCGCTGGCAGACCACCTCCGCCGGCTGGCGGGACCAGGGCATGAGCCGTCCACTGGTGCTGCGGGTCTCGCCCAAGGCGCCGACCGGGCTCACCGCCACCCCGGTACCCGGGGCGGCGACCGCCCTGCCGGCGATCGCGCTGGCCTGGACCGGGAACGGGAGTCGCCCGCCGGCCACCAGCCACCTGCTGCAACGGGCCACCGACGGGGTGTTCACCGAAGGGCTGACCGAGATCACCGTGGCGGCCACGGCCACCCGGTACACCGACGCCTCGGTCACGCCCGGGGTGACGTACCACTACCGCATCCGGGCGGAGAACGCGGTGAGCTGCTCGGCCTGGTCGAACAGCGTGCCCGCGTGCGTGCAGCTCACCGCGCCGGCGAAACTCACCGCGGCGGTGCCGCCGGCCGCGCCGCTGCGGGTGGCGCTGCGCTGGCTGAACCGCTCCTTCGCCACCGGGATCGACGTGCAGCGGGCCACCAATCCGACCTTCACCAGCGGGCCCGGGACCACCGCGATCGGGGTCGGCGACAACCATGTCGACCCGGCGGTCGCCCCGGACACCACGTACTACTACCGGGTGCGGACCACCTATCTCGGCGCCGCCTCACCCTGGTCGACGGTGGCCACCGTGACCACCCCGCCCCGGCCGGGGACACCGACCGCGGTGAGCGCCACCGCCACCGCTCCCGCGCCGGACACCGCGACGGTGATCCTGAGCTGGGCGGCCAGCACGCCCAACGGGCCCGGGTCAGGGTTCGTCGTGCAACGGGCCGTCGACGCGGCGTTCAGCCGGGAGCTGGCCACGTTCACGGTCAGCGGGCGGGGCTTCACCAACACCGGGCTCGCCCGGGGCGTCACGTACCACTACCGGATCCGGTCGTTCAATGTGGTGGGCAGCTCGTCCTTCACCGGTCCCATCCCGGTCACCACCCCGGCCTGACCGGGCGGCGGCGCGGTCAGCGGGTCGGGGTGCGGAGCGGGTCGCCGACGGCACGCAGCTCGGCCAGCGCCGAGGCCACCCCGTGCAACAGGTCGGTGGCCTCGGTCAGGCGGGACGCGGCCGGGTGCTCGATGCTCGGGCGGGCGTCCTCGGCGACGTAGCCGGCCGCCGCCACCACCAGCCGCTCGTACGCGGACACCCCGCTCTCCAGCTGCGCGACCAGGGCGCGGTGGGTGTCGGCGAGCGGGGCGCGAGCCTCGGGCGGTGCCAGCCGCAACGCCCGTTCCACGCTGGCCACCCGGTCGGCGAGGTCCCGCAGCGAGCGGTCGGCGGCGGTCGCCTCCCGCATGGCCGGCTCCGCCAACCCGGTCAGCCGCCCCGACATTCCGGCCAGGGTCAGGGCGGCCCGGTCCAGCCGGGCCCACGCCTCGGCGGCCGTGGTGCCGCGCAGCGCCAGCCGGGAGCGCACCCGGCGTACCTCCGCCACCAGGC
>JBARAE010000061.1:0-5890 GCA_049791715.1 Micromonospora sp. | reverse complement strand
GTCCCGGTCCGCGCCGAGCACGTCCGGGAGCGCGTGCTCCAGGAAGGCGGCGGCGGCCCGCTCGCCGCGGGCGGGGAGGCCGGAGGCGCCGAGGACGTTCGGGGTACCCCAGGTGCCGGAGGCGTCGATCACCGCGCGGGCCAGCAGCTCGTCGCCCTCGGCGAGGCGGACCAGGAACGGGGCCTGGTCACGGCCGGCGGTGCGCAGCCGGTCGAGGCCGATGCGGCTGATCGCCTCGACCCGGGCCCCGTAGCGCAGGTACGGCTTGAGCTGCGGCAGCTCGGCCAGGGGCTGGAGGTAGTCGGCGGCGAGTTCGGCGCCGGTGGGCAGGGCGTCGAGGTCGGGTGCGGCCCAGCCGGCCTTGTCGAGCAGCCGGCGCGCGGCGGCGTCGATGTTGTACCGCCACGGGGAGAACACCCGCACGTGCCCCCACTGCCGTACCGCCGCGCCGGCGGTGTCGCCGGCCTCGAGGACGGTGAAGGGCAGCCCCCGCTCGTGCAGGTGGGCGGCGGCGGCCAGACCCACCGGTCCGGCGCCGATGACCACGACGGGTAGCTCGTCCAGGATGCTCATCAGGTAACTCCTCTGAGTTGAAGATTGTCGAATCAAGAGGGTGCGCTTCGGCTCCGAGGGGGAGCCGGATGCGGTCAGTCGATGACGGGGCTGCGGCGCTCCAGCAGGACCACGTCGCGCCAGCGGCCGTGGTGGCGGCCGACCCGCTCCCGGACGCCGATGACCCGGAAGCCTGCCCGTTGGTGCAGGGTGAGGCTGGCGGTGTTCTCCGGGAAGACACCGGACTGGATGGTCCAGATCCCGGCCGCCTCGGTGGAGGCGACGAGCGCGTCCACCAGCAGGCGGGCGATGCCACGACCCTGCGCGGCCGGGTCGACGTAGACCGAGTGCTCCACCACGCCCGAGTACACCGCGCGGGCGGAGGTGGGCGAGACCGCGGTCCAGCCGAGCACGGTGTCGTCGCCGTCCACGGCCACGAATCGGTGCTCGGTCAGCTTCGCCGCGTCGAAGTCGGGCCAGTTCGGCGCGGCGGTCTCGAAACTGGCGTTGCCCCCGTCCAGCCCGGCCTGGTAGATCGCCAGCACCCGCTCCGCGTCATCCTCGCGCATCGAGCGGACCGTGACGTCGGCCATCAGCAGGCTCCGTTCGGACTGGGGGCGGGTCGGCCCATGACGACGTCGGCGGCGGAAGGGAAGCAGCCGACACAGGTGTCGTTGATGCGGTAGCGACGGGCGGTGCCGGCGGGCTCGACGAGCACGAACCGCACCTCGGTCAGGATCTTCAGGTGCTGGGAGACGGTGGACTGAGCCAGTCCGACCGCGGCGACGATCTCCCCCACGGCCATCGGCCGGGCCTGGCGGGCCAGGTACGCGACGATCTGCACCCGGGTCGGGTCGGCCAGGGCCCGGAACCACGACGCGTACGTCTGCGCCGTCGCCCGGTCGAGCAACTCGTCCATCTCCGCACCCAACTGTATCGTTTATCGCCGATTGACGATCGTAGCGTCACGAACTCGGGTGCCGCGAGGTGGGCGGTGGCGACGACCAGCCGGCGATCGCGGTCAGGGTCTCCGGGTCGACCCGAGCCGGGGTGTCGGCCGGGCTGTGCTAGCCGCCCATCCGGGCAGGTTCGGCAGCGCGGCCCGCGGCGGAGTCATCCGCAGCACCCCTGTCCGGCGGCTACGGCGTCGGCCCTGGCCTCGGTGCCGCAGCACGAACCGGCCACCTGGGCGGGCTCCGCGGTACCGCAGCAGAGGCCCCCGTCGCCGTCTCGCCGGCCGGCGGGAGGATCGATCCGACCGCCTGGGCGGGGCTGCCGCAGCAGGAACCAGAGCCGGTGATCGTCAGGGCCGCCGCGGGGTCGCCGAGGAAACCGCCGGTCGTTCGGGTGTTCTCACTCATCGTGCTGTCCTTCCGCTGGCTGCTATCAGGGGCTGATCAGGAGGTGGGCGGTGGCGTGGGCGCGGTCGTAGCGCCGCTGCGCACGCTCGGCGGCGGTGGATACCTCCGCGCAGGAGTCGCAGAACCGCGCCCCCGCCGCGGGCGACTTCGATCGATGCACGAGTCGGAACATGGTTCTCGCCTTCCCGCGAGTCTGTCTTGACGCCTGTCTAAGCAGAGACTTGCACGCTGATTAGAGAGATGTCAACCTAGAGGCATGTCGAATCAAGCGACGCCCCTCCCCGTGGTCGACCTGACCGCCGACACGCCCTGCTGCCCGCCGCTGGCGCAGCGTCGGGTGCCGGCCGAGACCGCCACGGTCCTCGCCCCCGCGTTCAAGGCCCTCGGCGATCCCGTGCGGTTGCAGCTGATGTCGATGATCGCCTCGGCCGAGGGCGGCGAGGCGTGCGTCTGCGACCTCACTCCCGCCTTCGACCTGACCGGCCCGACCATCTCCCACCACCTCAAGACGCTGCGTGAGGCCGGGTTGGTCGATGCCGAACGGCGGGGCACCTGGGTCTACTACCGGGCCCGGCCGGCCGTCCTCCGCCAACTCGCCGCCCTGCTCACGGTCGAGCCGGCACCCCCGTCGTAGGCCCGGCCGCGACCGGCGACACCGTTTGACACGCCACCATTCGCTCAGCGATAATTGAGTCAATGAAGGCTGACCTTGTGTCCCTCGCCGGGCGCGCCCGCGTCCATGCCGCCCTCGGCGACCCCGCGCGCCTGGCGATCGTGGACGCGCTCACCCTCGGCGACGCCTCACCCGGCGAGATCGCCCGCACCCTCGACTTGCCGACCAATTTGGTCGCCCACCACGTCAAGGTGCTCACCGACGCCGGCCTCGTCGTCCGTGGCCGGTCAGAGGGTGACCGGCGACGCACCTACCTGCGGCTGCGGCCGGAGACGCTCCGTGGCCTCACCCCACCCCCGCTGTCCGGGGTCGACCGGGTCGTCTTCGTCTGCACCCACAACTCCGCCCGCTCCCAGCTCGCGGCCGCCCTCTGGAACCGCCGCACCCCGGGCGGCGCGGCCTCGGCGGGAACGAAACCAGCGAGTCGGGTGCATCCCCGCGCGGTCGCCGTGGCCCGTCGGCACGGCCTGGAGCTCGACCCGGGCCGCACCGCCCACGTCGGCGACGTGGTCCGCGCCGACGACCTGGTCATCGCCGTCTGCGACAACGCCCACGAGGACCTGACCGGGCCGGTCCGCCCCCGCCTGCACTGGTCCGTGCCCGACCCGGTGAGGGTCGACACCGACGAGGCGTTCGAGGCGGCGTACGCCGACCTCGCCGACCGTGTCGACCGCCTCGCCCCCGCCGTCCGATAACCGTCCCGCACCGATGAACGCCACCGACCCGATCATGGGAGAGAACAGACCGATGACCATCGCACTCCGTCGGCGCCTGCTGGCCGAGTTCACCGGCACCGCCCTGCTGGTCACCGCCGTGGTCGGCTCCGGCATCATGGCCGCCACCCTCTCCCCCGGCGACGTCGGCCTCCAACTCCTGGAGAACTCGATCGCCACCGCGTTCGCCCTCGGCGCACTGATCCTGATCTTCGGACCGGTCTCCGGCGCCCACTTCAACCCGGTCGTCTCCGCGGCGGACTGGTTCCTCGGCCGCCGCGCCGGCGCCGGCCTCACCGGCCGCGACCTCGGCGGGTACGTCGTCGCACAGGTTACCGGCGCGATCGGCGGGTCGATCCTGGCCAACCTGATGTTCAACCTGGCCGCCGTGGACTTCTCCACCAAGGACCGGGCGGCCGGGCACCTCTGGCTCGGCGAGGTGGTCGCCACCACCGGGCTGATCCTGCTGGTCTTCGCCCTGGCCCGCTCCGGCCGCGCCGCCGTGGCGCCCGCCGCCGTCGGGGCCTACATCGGTGCCGCCTACTGGTTCACCTCGTCCACCTCGTTCGCCAACCCGGCGGTGACCATCGGCCGGGCCTTCACCGACACCTTCGCCGGGATCGCACCCGGCTCGGTGCCGGGCTTCGTCCTGGCCCAGGTCGTCGGTCTCGCGGTCGGGGTCGGCCTCCTGGCGGCCCTCTACCCCGACGCCGGCACCGCCGCGGACCAGGTGGTCGTCCCGACCGAGGAAGCGGCCGTCGACCACCGCTGACCTGCCCCGACACACCGGTTCGTACCCGAGAGAGGCCTCCCATGAGTGACAAGCCAAGCGTCCTGTTCGTCTGCGTGCACAACGCCGGCCGCTCCCAGATGGCCGCCGGGTGGCTGCGGCACCTCGCCGGCGACACCGTCGAGGTCCGCTCCGCCGGCTCCGCCCCCGCCGACCAGGTCAACCCCGCCGCCGTCGAGGCGATGCGCGAGGTGGGCATCGACATCACCGACCAGACCCCCAAGATTCTCGAGTACGACACCGTCGAGTCCTCCGACGTCATCGTCACCATGGGCTGCGGCGACGCCTGCCCGGTCTTCCCCGGCAAGCGGTACGAGGACTGGAAGTTGGAGGACCCGGCGGGCAAGGGCGTCGAGGCGGTCCGCCCGATCCGGGACGAGATCCGCGCCCGGGTGGAGACGCTGCTCGCCGAGCTGCGCGCGTCCTGAGCCGGGACTTCCGACCCCTCGACAGCGGCCCCTGCGCCCCTGCTCGGGTCCGCCCGCCGTGCCTACCGTCGAGGGTGGGAACGAGGAGGTCGCCATGCGTACGTGGCAGGTGCAGGACGTGATGACAACGGACGTCGCGACGGTACGGGAGGGCACGGCGTACCGGGAGATCGTCGACGTGCTGACCGGCCGGCACATCACGGCGGTGCCGGTGGTGGACGACGCCCGTCGGGTGCTCGGCGTGGTGTCCGAGGCGGACCTGCTGTACAAGGTGGAGCTGCAGGGCCAGCCGCACGAGCGGCGGGTCTTCGTCCGCCGGCACCAGCGCGAGGCCCGGGCGAAGGCCGGCGCGACCCTGGCCGCCGACCTGATGTCCGCTCCGCCGATCACCGTGGCGCCCGACGCCTCGCTGGTGGCGGCGGCCCGGATCATGGACGAGCGCCACGTGAAGCGGCTGCCCGTGATCGACGACGTGGGCCGGCTGGTCGGCATCGTGACCCGTGGCGACCTGCTCAAGGTCCACCTGCGCCCGGACGCCGACATCCGCCGGGACGTGGTCGACGAGGTGCTGCACCGGGTCCTCGGCGTCCCGGCCCGGGTGGTGGACGTGACCGTCCACGACGGCGTGGTGACGCTGACCGGCCAGCTGGACCGCTGGTCCGCCGTCCGCCTCGCGCTGCGGCTGACCGGTCAGGTCAGCGGCGTCGTCGAGGTGGTCGACGCGCTGGGATACGCGATCGACGACTCCCCGATGGCCGCGCTGCGGGCCGGCGTGACCACCCCCGCGGGCATCGCCTGACCGGTACGGGCGCTGCCGGCGCCGACCCGAGAGGTCGGCGCCGGCGGTCGTTCACCCCTCGGCGAGCACGTCCAGCAGCAGTGCCGCGGTCCAGCTGAACGCCGGCGAGCCGAGACCGGCCCCGGTGTCCGGGTGGAAGTACTCGTGGCAGCCGCCGCCGGCCACCAGTTGCAGCATCGACTCCCGTAGGCCTGCCGCGAGATCGCGGCGGTGGTGGGTCCGCAGCCCCCGCCAGAGCAGCCAGCTCGTGTTCATCCAGCTCGGGCCGCGCCAGTAGCGCAGCGGCTCGAAGTCCGGCGCGGTCCGGTCGTGGCTGGGCAGCGGCCGGTCCATCCGTGCCGCCAGGCCGAAGCGGGTGGAGCACGCCTCGGCCAGCACGGCCCGTACCTGCCGGGCGGGCAGGCCCGGCAGGATCAGCGGCATCAGCCCGAGCACCGTACGCGCCGGGATCAGGCGGCCGGTGCGCAGGTCGAGCGGGTGGAAGGTGCCGGTGAGCGGGTCGTACAGCCGGTCGACGAGGGCCGCGGTGATCCGGGCCGCCCGCTCCCGGTGCGGGCCGGGGTCGGCGCCGACC
>JBARAE010000060.1:0-8309 GCA_049791715.1 Micromonospora sp. | reverse complement strand
CCGCCGAGCAGCGCGACCAGGGCGAGGCCGCCGCCCAACACCGTCCGGCGGAGCCGCCGCCGGCGCTGTCCGCCGGCCACCGCCCCGGCGGTGAGCCGGTCGATGTCGACCGGGCCCTCGGCGCGCTGCCGAAGGACGTCGCTGATCCGCTGGTCGAGGTCGGTCACGGCCGGCTCCCGTTCGTCGTCGGGACGCCGAAGCGCTCCCGAAGGTGGGCGAGCGCCCGCATCGCGTGCGTACGGACGGTGACCGGCGAGCAGTCGAGGATCTGGGCGATGGTGGCGTCGTCCAGGTCCTCGTAGTAGCGCAGCACCAGCACGGCGCGCTGCCGATCGGGCAGGGCGTGGATCAGCCGCCACATCTCGTCCCGGTCGGCCGCCTCCCCACCGAGGTCGCCCCGCTGGGCGCGCTCGGCGAAGGTGTCCACGGCCAGCTCGCGGCTGGACCGCCGGCGCCACCAGGAGGCGTTGGCGTTGACCAGCATCCGGCGCACGTACACGTCGGGGCGGTCGGCCCGGGCGATCTTCCGCCAGTGCACGTACGCGCGCGCCAGCACGTCCTGGGTGAGGTCCTCGGCGCGGTGCTCGTCGCCGGTGAGCAGCCGGGCCAGGCGGATCAGGGCCGGGCCGCGGCTGCCGACGTACTCCTCGAAGGTCACATCCTCAAGACGCCGTCACCGGCGTCCGGTGTTGACCCCGGCTCAACGGTTGGCGGGAAACCGATGGCCCTGACCTCACAGCTGGCCGGGGGCCGGGGCCGAGGCGGTCACTCCTCCCCGTCCCGGATGATCTGCCGGATGCGCTCGCGCGAGTAGCCGGTGGCCGCCACGATGTCGACCTGTCGCGTCCCGACCGCTGCCTCGGCCCGGATCGCCTCGGCCAGTTCAGCGCGCGCCGCGTCTACCCGGGCTCGGGCCTCGGAGATGAGCCGGGCGGCCCGCTCCTCCGCACGGGGCACTCCAGCTTGCGCCGCGCGGAGCTTCCGTACCGCCGCCTCCAGGTCTGCCACTTGGCCATCGTCCCTGGTCAACCGCTAGGCCAATCCATGCATCCCTCACATTGGCCAATCTAAAGGCTTGACCCTTGGCCAACTTGAAGATGTGATATTTGGCATCGCTTCGGGCGCTGGACCGGATGTATGAGCGTCGCAAACCCGGGGGATGAGAGCAGGAGAAGGGACCGAAGTGGCCGAGTTCCAACCCACGGGGGCCAATGTGGTCGGCCCGCGTGAGCTACCCAAGAATGGACAGGCACGGGTCTGGATCGATAGCGGTAGCGGCCCGGGGCACCAGATCAGCGTTCGCCCCGAAGACCTGACGCTCTCGGAGCTGGACGACGGGCAGGGCCGGACAGCGATCTACAACCTACGCACTTACCACTGCCGAGGGTGACCCGACCACCCCCGGCACACGGAACCCCCAGCCACCTCTACGGCCGAGGGCTCCGTCGTATGCGGGATCAGGTGTTGACCCGGTCAGCGCTTGGTGTGGTCGCGGAAGCCCCGGCCGCTCTTGCGGCCGAGGTAACCGGCGGTGACCAGGTGCTCCAGCAGCGGCGCGGGCGCGAAGCCGGGCTCCCGCAGCTCCAGGTAGAGCTCCCGCTGGATGGCCAGCGAGACGTCCAGCCCGACCACGTCGAGCAGCTCGAACGGGCCCATCGGGTAGCCGCAGCCGAGCTTCATCGCGTAGTCGATGTCGTCGGCGGTGGAGTAACTGGCCTCCAGCATCTTCACCGCGTCGTTCAGGTACGGGAAGAGCAGTGCGTTCACGATGAAGCCGGATCGGTCGCCGCAGACCACCCCGGTCTTGCCGAGCTTCGCGCACACCGCGCGGGCGGCGGCGGTGGTCTCCGCGGAGGTGCGGATCGTCTGCACCACCTCGACCAGCGGCATGATCGGTGCCGGGTTGAAGAAGTGCAGGCCCACCACGTCGGCGGGGCGCTGGGTGGCCATCGCCACGTCGATCACCGGCAGCGACGAGGTGGTGGTGGCGAGCACGACCCCCGGCTTGCAGATCTCGTCGAGGCTGGCGAAGAGGGCCTTCTTGACGCTCAGCTCCTCGACCACCGCCTCGACCACCAGGTCGACGTCGGCGAGGTGGTCCAGGGTGGCGGACCAGGTGATCCGGCCGAGCGCGGCGTCCCGGTCGTCCTCGCTGAGCTTGCCGCGCACCACGCCCTTGTTCAGCGACGTCTTGACCGCCTCACAGACCTTGGCGGACTTCTCCGCGCCCCGGGTCACCGAGATGACCTCGTAGCCGGCCTTGGCGAAGACCTCGATGATGCCGGTGGCCATCGTGCCGGAGCCGACCACGCCGACCTTGGCGATGGCCCGCGCGCCGTCGGCGATCGCCGACTCCGTCGCCAGCGGCGTCTGCTCGTCCGGTACGACCACCGGGGAGCCCGGCCGCTCGTAGGTGTAGAAGCCGCGGCCGGACTTCCGGCCGAGCAGCCCGGCGGTGACCATCTGCTTGATCAGCGGCACCGGGGCGTGCCGGCGATCCCGGCCGCCGCGCCGGTACATGGTGTCGAGGATCTCGTACGCGGTGTCCAGGCCGATCAGGTCCATCAGCGCGAGCGGGCCCATCGGCAGGCCGCAGCCGAGCTTCATCGCGGCGTCGATGTCCTCGCGGCTGGCGTAGTGCGCCTCGAACATCCCGACGGCGTGGTTGAGGTAGCCGAAGAGCAGCGCGTTGGCGATGAAGCCGGCCCGGTCGCTGATCGTGACGTCAACCTTGCCGAGCCGCTTGCAGAGCGCCTCCACGTCGGCGACCACGTCGGCGGAGGTGACCACCGTGCGGACCACCTCGACCAGCTTCATCACCGGCGCCGGGTTGAAAAAGTGGATGCCGATGACCTGGTTGGGCCGGGTGGTGGCGACCGAGATCTCGGTGACGCTCAGCGAGGAGGTGTTGGTGGCCAGGATCGTCTCGGGCTGGCAGACCCGGTCGAGCTCGGCGAAGATCCGCTGCTTGAGGTCGAGGTGCTCGGGGACGGCCTCGATCACCAGGTCCACCGAGTGCAGGGCGTCCAGCCCGACCTGGAAGTCGACCCGGGCCAGCAGGGCGTCCCGGTCGGCCTCGGCGAGCTTGCCCCGGGCCACCGCACGGTCGGTGGAGCCGGTGAGGGTGGTCCGGCCGCGCTCGAGGGCGGCCTCGGAGATCTCCACGGCCACCACGTCGATGCCGTTCCTGGCGAAGACCTCGACGATGCCGGCACCCATGGTGCCCAGACCCACCACACCGACACGGGTGAACTCGCGCGCCACGACCGGCCTCCCCAACGCTCCGCACGGCCGACGTGAACGGCCACTAAGGTTCTGCGCGCGAGTCTGCCACGTGACGTTCGGTTGTCGAGACGCCGTGGGATATTTCACGACCGGTGGCCGGCCGCCGGACCGCCGGGATCAGACCCGCGCCGGGGCATTCACCAGGGCGAGCAGCTCGGACACGAACTCCGCCGGCCGCTCCAGGTGCGGGCTGTGCCCGCAACCCGGCAGTACCACCTCCTGGAACGTCCCGCCGGCCGCCGCGTACCGCTCCAGGACGGCCCGGGTCTGCCCCACCATGGGCTGCGGCGGGCAGTGCGCCTCCCCCGGCCAGCCCGGCACGACGCCGAGCGACCCCAGGTACGCCAGGTCGAAGAGCGAGGTGTCCGAGACGATCACGTCGGCGTCGCCGCGTACCCAGGTGATCGGCGGCTTGACCGCGGCGGCGACCAGGTCCTCGGCGATGCGGAAGTGAGCCGGGGCCAACGCGTTGAGCATGCCGCGCTCCCCCGCGGCCGCTCCCGGCCAGTGCGGCGAGGTGACGGCGGTGCCCGGGTAGTTGTCCTCCCCGGTGGCCGTGGTGAGCATGCTCTCCAGCAGCAGCTCCTCGTCCTCGCCCAGGGAGGCCGGGTCGGCGACGTAGGCCGTGCGCAGCACGGTGCGCGGGCTGGTCGGGCCGTCCTCGCCGCGGTCCTTCGCGGCGAGCCGGGCGACGAAGTCGGCGCTGGCGGCGCCGCCCCCGGTGCCGGCGAAGTCGGGAGTGGTCGGGGTGCCGTCGAGGTCGCGGGTGCCGCCGAAGCCGTACGGCGAGACCGGCGCCTCCACCAGCAGGGCCGCCACCCGGTCCGGGTGACGGACCAGCAGCCGCATCGCCACGCCGCCGCCGAGGGAGTGTCCCACCACGACCGGCCGCACGCCGGCGGCGAAGAGCCCCGGGGCGTCGAGCAGGGCGGCCACGTCGTCGGCGAAGTCGTCCAGCCCGCGGGTCGCGTCTACCGGGGCGGTCTGCGTGTCGCCGTATCCCCGCAGGTCGGGCGCGACGACCCGGACCGTGGCCGGCAGCCGGCGGATCAGCGGCTCCCAGAAGGCGGACGAGGAGACGTTGCCGTGGATCAGCAGCACCGGTACGCCATCCAGCGGCCCGGCGAGCCGGACCGCCTGGGTGATGCCGTTCGCCTGGACGGTCTGCTGCGTGGCTTCCATCCCGCGGATGCTGCCATCGAGCAGCGGTCCCGTCCATGTGTCCACGCCCTACGACCGGGCGGTCGGCGGTGTGCGCGCCCCTGGGCCGTCAGCGGCCGGGCAGCGCCACCTCCCCGCCCCACGCCTCCACCGGGCGCCGCTGATCCGGCGGGGTCCCGATGGGCAGCGGCAACGTGGGCCGGTGGTGGTCCCGGCGCGGCGCGGCGAAGCTCAGCCCGACCGGGTCGGTCCGAGCCACGCCCGGATCGAAGAACCGCAGCTCGGTACGGCCGATGCGGATGACGTCGCCGTCGGCGAGCTGCTCCGTACCGACGATCCGGCGGTCGTTCACCCAGGTCCCGTTGGTCGAGCCCAGGTCCACCAACGACACCCCTTCGTCGGTGAGCCGGACCGCGGCGTGTCGACGGCTGAGGTGCGGATCCTCGAGCACCAGATCGGCGCTCGCCGCTCGGCCGATCACCTGCGGCTCGCGGCCCAGGCGGAAGCTCACCCCCCGCATCGGTCCGCCTGCCACCGTCAACAGCGGCATCAGTTCCGGATGATCCTCCATGGACAGTCCTCCACCCCACCATCGCCCCGCGGCGTCAGCCTGCCACCTCACCGTAGTCGCTCCCACCACCGCGTGGTCACCTCGGCGGCCCCGGGTGGTCAACTCCCGTTCGCCGATTCGGAGGGCCCTCCGGATTCAACCGCCACCGGAACTCGTCGATCCGGTGGCGGTTGACGGGCTCCTGATCAGCCCGGGTTCCGGCCGGTCACGGGCCTACCGGTGGGTAACGCTCGGGTCTAGACTTCCGCCATGACGGCTGTGCATGTCCCGGGTACCCCGGTCATCGAGGACGGTCGGCTCGTGTCGACGAGCCCGGCGACGGGTGCCGAGGCCGGGCGGTTCCCGGCGGCGACCGCGGAGGATGTCGCTCAGGCGGTCGCCCGCGCCCGCGCCACCGGCGAGTGGTGGGCCGGTCTCGGCTTCACCGGTCGACGGGAGCGGCTGCTGCGCTGGCGCAGCCTGCTCGCCCGCCGCATCGAGGAGTTGGCCGAGCTGGTGCACACCGAGGGCGGCAAGCCGGTCGGCGACGCCATCGTCGAGATCCTCACCGCGATCGAGCACGTCGACTGGGCCGCCCGCAACGCCCGGCGGGTGCTGGGCCCCCGGCGGGTGCGCACCCGGCTGATCCTCGCCGAGTTCACCGGCCACCTGGAATACCAGCCGTACGGGGTGATCGGCGTGATCGGCCCGTGGAACTACCCCGTCTTCACCCCGATCGGCTCCGCCGCGTACGCCCTGGCAGCCGGGAACGCCGTGGTCTTCAAGCCCAGCGAGTACACCCCCGCCGTCGGGCAGTGGCTGGTCGACCGGTTCGCGGAGGTGGTGCCGGAGCAGCCGGTCCTCACCGCGGTGCACGGCCTCGGCGATGTGGGCGCCGCGCTGTGCCGTTCCGGTGTGGGCAAGGTGGCCTTCACCGGCTCCACCGCCACCGCCAAGAAGGTGATGGCCGCCTGCGCCGAGTCGCTGACGCCGGTGCTGCTGGAGGCCGGCGGCAAGGACGCGATGATCGTGGACGCCGACGCCGACCTGGACGCGGCGGCCGAGGCGTGCGTCTGGGGCGCGCTGACCAACGCCGGGCAGACCTGCATCGGCATTGAACGCGTCTACGCCGTCGACCAGGTCTTCGACACCTTCGTCGACAAGGTGGTCAGCCGGGCCGGCCGGTTGACCGTCGGCGCGGACGGCGCCGACATCGGCCCGATCACCATGCCGTCCCAGCTCGACGTCATCCGCCGGCACATCGACGACGCGGTCGCGCGCGGCGGCAAGGCGGTGCTCGGCGGTCCCGACGCGGTGCAGCCGCCGTACGTGCACCCGACCGTGCTGGTGGACGTCCCCGAGGACTCCGCCGCCGTACGCGAGGAGACCTTCGGGCCGACGCTGACCGTCAACCGGGTCCGCGACGTCGACGAGGCCGTGGAGCGGGCCAACGCCCTGTCGTACGGCCTCGGTGGTTCGGTCTTCGGCCGCAAGCGGGCGCTGGCGGTAGCGCGGCGGCTGCGCTCCGGAATGGCCTCGGTCAACTCGGCGCTCACCTTCGCCGGGATGTCCACGCTGCCGTTCGGCGGCGTCGGCGAATCCGGCTTCGGCCGGATCCACGGCGAGGACGGCCTGCGCGAGTTCGGCCGGGCCAAGTCCATCACCCGCCGCCGGGCCCGCTCGCTACTGCCGTCGATGACCTTCGAGCGCACGCCGGCGGACGTCGCCCGCCTGGTCAAGACCGCCAAGCTGATGTACGGCCGCAGCCGCTGACCGCTCCGGCGGCGGCCCGTTCAGAACAGCGTCAGCTCATCCCGCTCGATGCCGCGCAGCTTGTCGTAGTCGACCACCACGCACCGGATACCCCGGTCGGTGGCGAGCACCCGGGCCTGCGGCTTGATCTCCTGCGCGGCGAAGACACCGGCGACCGGGGCGAGCAGCGGGTCGCGGTTCATGAGTTCGAGGTAGCGGGTGAGCTGCTCCACGCCGTCGATCTCACCGCGCCGCTTCACCTCCACCGCGACCGCACCCTGGTTGGCGTCCCGGCACAGCAGGTCGACCGGGCCGATCGCCGTCATGTACTCCCGCCGGACCAGCGTGAAGCCGGCGCCGAGGGTCTCCGGGTTCGCGGCGAGCAGCTCCTGCAGGTGCGCCTCGACGCCGTCCTTGCGTAGTCCCGGGTCGACACCCAGCTCGTACGAGGTGTCCTGGAAGATCTCCTCCAGGGTGATCCGCAGTTCCTCGCCGGCCTTGTTGACCACCCGCCAGACGCCGGGGGCCTCCTCCAACCGGCAGGGCGGGCTCATCCAGTTCAACGGCTTGTACGCCCGGTCGTCCGCGTGGATCGACACCGAGCCGTCCGCCTTGACCATGAGCAGCCGGATGGCGGGCGGCAGGTGAGCCGAGAGCCGTCCGACGTAGTCCACCGAGCACTTCGCAATCACCAACCGCACCCGACGAGGGTAGCGGAGGCCCCGGCGGTCGCCACCGCGCGCCACTGGCGTACCGGTGCGATATTGAGATGGTGCTCGAAGTCCTCACGGGTTCCGGTCTCGCCGCCTCGGCCGGCCTGAACGCCTACATCCCTCTGCTCCTCATGGGTCTGCTGGCGCGGTACACCGACCTGGTCGATCTGCCCAGCGGCTGGCAGTGGCTCGGCAACGGCTGGGTGATCCTGATCCTCGCCGTGCTGCTCGCCGTCGAGGTGGTCGCCGACAAGGTCCCGGTGGTCGACCATGTCAACGACATCGTGCAGACCGTCGTCCGCCCCACCGCCGGCGGTCTGGCCTTCGGTGCCGGCTCCACCTCGGAGACCGTCACGGTCAGCGACCCCGACACCTTCTTCTCCACCCACCAGTGGGTGCCCGTGGTCACCGGCGTACTGATCGCGCTCGGCGTGCACCTGCTCAAGTCCGCCGCCCGGCCGGTCATCAACGCGACGACGGCCGGCTTCGGCGCCCCGGTGGCCAGCACCGCCGAGGACGCCACCAGCGCGGTGATGTCCGTGGTGGCGATCCTGCTGCCGGTGCTGGTGCTGGTGTTCCTCCTCGGACTGGTGGCCTTCCTCTTCTGGTTCCTCCACCGTCGCAAGGACCGCCGACGGGAGCGGGCGGCTGCGCGGGCGGCTGGGTTCCGAGTCTGACCGCTTCCGTTTCGTCTTGTGGTTGCGGCTGGGGCTGGGGCCACCGTCCCCGGCTCCGGGCGGTCAGGCTTGATCCCTGCGCCGGGCACGGCGGCCCCCAGCCCTGACCTGCTCGCGGTCCGTCCGGCCGTTGCGCTCTGAAGACGCCGCTGGCCGGCACCCCTCGTGGGG
>JBARAE010000059.1:0-3571 GCA_049791715.1 Micromonospora sp. | reverse complement strand
GTTGATGGCCCGGCACAGCATCGACGCGGCGCTGCTCGACGCGACCGCCGAGCGACCGGACCAGCCGGGCGGGATCCGACTGAGCACCGACGCCCCGTACGCGGCGGCGAAGGCGCTGCTGGTGCAGGAGGTGGCCGCCGCGAACCGGTGCGAGTCGGTCTGGTCCGACGACCTCGGCTGGGCGACCGTGCTCGGCTTCCCCGCCGACCTGGCGGCGGTCGAACTGCTGCACACCTCGCTGTTGGTGCAGGCCACCGCCGCGATGCTGCGGGGCCGGGACGAGCGGCGGTCGAGGACGAGCAGCCGGCGTACCCGCGGTTACGACGAGTCGTTCCTCAACGCGTTCGCCCTGCGGATCGGCGAGCGGCTCCGAGCGGTCAGCGAGGCGGCGAACCGGGTGGCCGCCGAGGAGCAGGGCGGGGAACGGCTGCTGCCGGTGCTCGCGGCCCGGTCGGACGCCGTCCGGGAACGGATGGACACGCTCTTCCCCGGGGTCACCCGGGCCCGGCTCACCGTCCGGGACGCGGAGGGCTGGACCTCCGGCACCTCGGCCGCCGACCGGGCCTCCCTCGACGCCGGCGCGCCCGCCCGCAAGCCGGTACGCCGGGGCCGCTGACCCCTTTTTCAGAATTCTTCGCGGGAGGATGTCGGGAACGGCGCCTCGGCTCCGACCCCCTGCCGAGAGGCGCCACAGCCGTGGCCCGTACGCGAGGAGCGCACCGTGAAGTACATGCTGCTGATCTGGAACCGGCCCGGCTTCGTCGAGGAGCTCTCCGAGCAGGAGCGGAACGCCATCTTCGGCGAGGTCGACGAGATCATGAAGGAGCTGACCGAGTCCGGCGAGCTGGTCGGCGGGCAGGCCCTGGCCGACCCGTCGCAGACCCGTACGGTCCGGTCGTCCGGCGGCCGCGCGGAGATCACCGACGGCCCGTTCATGGAGAGCAAGGAGCAGTTCGCCGGCTACCTCATGGTCGACTGCGAGAGCCCGGAGCGGGCCGCGGAGATCGCCGCCCGCTGGCCGGACGTCCGGATGGGCCTGGGTGTGCTGGAGGTGCGGCCGGTCATGGACGAGGCCGGGACGGAGATGTGACGACCCTCCACCGAGACGTCGAGGACCTGCTGCGCACCCTCGCGCCGCAGGTCCTCGGCGTCCTCGTCCGTCGGCACGGCCAGTTCTACGCCTGCGAGGACGCCGTGCAGGAGGCGCTGCTCGCGGCCGCCACGCAGTGGCCGGAGCAGGGCGTACCGGAGCATCCCCGCTCGTGGCTGGTCACCGTGGCCAGCCGCCGGCTGACCGACGAGTGGCGCAGCGAGCGGGCCCGGCGGGACCGGGAGGTCGCGGTGGCGGTCCGGGAGCCGGCGTACGCCTCGGTGGCACCGGCGGCCGACGAGGAGCCGCCGGCCGAGGACGACACGTTGACGCTGCTCTTCCTCTGCTGCCACCCGGCGTTGACCGTCTCCGCGCAGGTGGCGCTGACCCTGCGCGCGGTCGGCGGTCTGAGCACCGCGCAGATCGCCCGGGCGTACCTGGTGCCGGAGGCGACGATGAGCCAGCGGATCCGCCGGGCCAAGCAGCGGATCGAGGCGGCCGGCGCCCACTTCGTGCTGCCGTCGCCCGCCGACCGCGACGAGCGGCTCGCCGCCGTGCTGCACGTGCTCTACCTGGTCTTCAACGAGGGCTACACGGCCTCCAGCGGACCGGACCTGCACCGCGCGGAGCTGACCGCCGAGGCCATCCGGCTGACCCGGGAGCTGCACCGGCTGCTCCCGGACGACGGCGAGGTCACCGGGCTGCTGGCGCTGATGCTGCTCACCGACGCGCACCGGGCGGCCCGGACGGGACCGGACGGCGCGCTGGTGCCGCTGGCCGAGCAGGACCGCAGCCGCTGGGACGGGGCCGCCATCGAGGAGGGGATCGGGCTGGTCACCGAGGCGCTGACCTGGTCGCCGCCAGGTCCGTACCAGCTCCAGGCGGCGATCGCCGCGGTGCACGCGGAGGCGCCGTCGGCGGCGGAGACCGACTGGCCGCAGATCGTGGCGCTGTACCGGCTGCTGGCCCGGGCCGCGCCGAATCCGATGGTCACCCTCAACCAGGCGGCGGCGGTGGCCATGGTGGACGGTCCGCGCGCCGGACTCGCGCTGCTCGCGCCGCTGGACTCCGACGAGCGGACGGCCGGGCACCACCGCCTCGCCGCCGTTCGCGCCCACCTGTTGGAGCTGGCCGGCGAGCGGGCGGCGGCGCGGGCCGCGTACCTGGCTGCGGCGCGAGGCACCACCAGCCTGCCGGAGCGGCGCTATCTGGAGGTACGCGCCGCGCGGCTGGGCACCGATCGATGAGTTCGTGCGACGACCGGAGTCCACCCGACATGGCAACCGTGAGCAGTCAGATCTCGATGTCGGTGGACGGGTTCGTCGCCGCGCCCGGCCAGAGCCGCCAGGATCCGCTGGGCCGGGGCGGCCTGCGGTTGCACGAGTGGTACTTCGCCACGGAGAGGTGGCGGAAGCAGCACGGGCCGGCCGGCGGGGAACGGAACGTCGACGCCGAGGTGGTCGACGAGATGACCCGGGGCATCGGGGCGTACGTGATGGGGCGCCGGATGTTCGGCGGCGGGGACGGGCCGTGGGACCCGAGCTGGACCGGCTGGTGGGGTGACGACCCGCCGTTCCACGTTCCGGTCTTCGTCCTCACCCGCCATCCGCGCGAGTCGCTGGTGATGCGCGGCGGTACGGAGTTCCACTTCGTCACCGACGGGATTGAGGCGGCGCTGGCGCGGGCGCGGGCCGCGGCGGGTGACCGGGTGGTCTCGGTCGCCGGCGGGGCGAGCGCGGTGCGCCAGTGCCTCGCGGTCGGGCTGCTGGACACCCTCTGGCTGCACGTGGTGCCGATCGTGCTGGGCGCCGGCACCCCGCTCTTCGCGGGGCTGGGCGAGGTACGGCTGGATCCGGTGACGGTGGTCGCCGGCCCGGCCGTCACGCACGTGAAGTACCGGGTGGCGCGCTGATCTCAGACGCGGCACTCCCGGGTCAACCGCGGCGGGATGTCGACGAAGGTCGAGCTGAGCCACTTCACCGGGTTGTCCGACCTGGCGCCGGCGTCGATGCGGGTCGCCGTGTCGGCGATCAGTGCTTTGATCTCCGGGTTCTGCGCCCGGGCGGCCTGGGCGCGTACGTCGTCGGCCAGGTCGGCCAGGTTGCCCTTGAGCTGGCCGTTGATCTGTTCCGGGGTGAGCTTCCGCCGGGTGGCCTCGGTGGAGTCCGCGGCGATCTCCCGGCTGCCGTCGATGATCAGTTTGTCCACGGCCGCGCAGACCGAGGCGGTGTTCGCCGCGGTGACCGGGGACGGCGAGGCCGTTGGGCCGGCGGTCGCGGAGACGCTCGGCGCGGCGGCGGTCGTACCGGCCGGAGCCGCGTTCTCCTCGCCCGTGGCCTGGCAGCCCGCGGCGAGCGCGGTGAGGGTCACGAGGGCGGCGGCCCGGATCGCGGTGCTGGCGGTCATCGTTCTCCCCGTACGGTCGTCGGCCGTCGACGGACGGCCCCTGATCGGCGCACAGCCCGCCGGGCCGGCATGTGC
>JBARAE010000058.1:0-21149 GCA_049791715.1 Micromonospora sp. | reverse complement strand
GTCTCCGCCAGTGCGTCGGTGCCGATGGCCAGCCGCGTGACTCCCCCGGCCGACGAGGCCCTGCGCCCGGCCGGTGCGCCGGCCCCGCAGCCCCGGGTGTACGGCCGCCCCGCCCGCCAGGAGCCGGAGGACGCCCCGGAGCAGGACGGCCCGCAGGGCCGGCCGGAGCAGGGCCAGCGCCCGGACGACCACATTCCCCAGCCCCGCTTCGACGACCACGACCGATCGTCGGCGCCGTACGCGTTCGCCGAGGCGCCGCCGGTCCCGTCCGCTCCGCCCTCCTCGCCCGCGGCTCCGCCGCCGTTCCCGCCCGGCGTGCCGTCCTTCGCGGACCCGGCCGGTAACAGCCGCCCGGTCAACGGCGTGCACCCGCACAGCGGTGAGCGTCCGGCCGACCCGTTCGGCGGGCCGGGCGACCACGGCGGCTACACCGGTCACGGTGGCGGGCCCGGTGAGCCCTTCGGGCAGCCCGCCGGCCCCGGTGATCCGTTCGGTGGGCAGGGTGGTGGTCAGGGCGACCCGTTCGGCGCGCCGGCCGGTGGTCGCGCCGCCGTCAACGCCGGCGGCCACCCGCCCGCGGCGATGAACCAGCAGGCCCAAGGCGGGTTCCCGCCCGCCTTCCCGCCGCCGCAGCAGCAGACGCCGCAGGCCTGGCAGCAGGGCGCCGGCGGCGACCCGAATCAGGGCCGGTTCGACGCGTTCACGGCGGAGGCGGAGCCGAAGACCGAGGCGCCGACGCCGAAGGTCCGCAACGGCCGGGTGCTGGCCGCCGTGCTGATCGCGGCGGTGCTGATCCTGGCCGTCCCGCTGGGCCTGCTGACGCTGCTCGGCAAGGTCGGTGGTGAGGACAAGCCGGCCGGCTTCGACCCGGCCGTCGGCTCCTGCGTGAAGCAGTCCGGCGGGGGTGCGGTGGCCGCGGACTGCGGCGAGCAGAACGCCTTCACCGTCGTCTCCAAGGTCGACAGCAAGGAGAAGTGCACCGACCCCAGCCAGCCGCACGTCGTGCTGCCGGGCGACGGGGCGAACCGGGTGCTCTGCCTGAAGCCGGCCGGTCAGTAACCAGATCGCTCGTCGGCGGGGCCACGGTGATCCGTGGCCCCGCCGTCGTACCCCGGGTGTGATCGAGCCAGCTCGGGGTGCCGGCGGTTCCGGCCGGTCGCGTCCGGCAGACTGACGGTATGAGCGCACGAGTACGGGCTCCCGAGCTGCGCGGTCGGGGCTGGCTGAACACCGGCGGGCGGGACTTGAAGCTGGCCGATCTGCGAGGCAAGATCGTTCTACTGGACTTCTGGACCTTCTGCTGCATCAACTGCCTGCACGTGCTCGACGAGCTGCGGCCGCTCGAGGAGAAGTACGGCGACGTGCTGGTCGTCATCGGCGTGCACTCGCCGAAGTTCGAGCACGAGAAGGACCCGCAGGCGCTGGCCGCCGCCGTCGAGCGGTACGGGGTGCACCACCCGGTGCTCGACGACCCCGAGCTGGATATGTGGCAGCAGTACGCGGCCAAGGCGTGGCCGACCCTGTCGGTGGTCGACCCGGAGGGCTACGTCGTGGCCACCATGGCCGGCGAGGGGCACGCCGAGGGGCTGGACCGGCTGGTCGAGGAGCTCATCGACACGCACGAGGCGAAGGGCACGCTGCACCGGGGCGAGGGCCCGTACGTGCCGCCGGCCGAGCCGGACACCGTCCTGCGCTTCCCCGGCAAGGCGGTCGTGCTCGACGGCGGCAACCTGCTGGTCTCCGATTCGGCCCGGCACTCGCTGGCGGAGCTGGCCCCGGACGGCGAGAAGCTGGTCCGCCGGATCGGCTCGGGCGAGCGGGGTCAGGCGGACGGCCCGGCCGAGGCGGCCAGCTTCTCCGAGCCGCAGGGGCTCTGCCTGCTGCCCGCGCATGCCGCCGAGGTGGCCGGGTACGACGTGGTCGTCGCGGACACGGTCAACCACCTGCTGCGCGGGGTCCGACTGGAAACCGGCGAGGTGGTCACCGTGGCCGGGACGGGACGGCAGTGGCGGTCGACGGTCGACGACCACGCGCACGACGCGCGGTCGGTCGACCTCTCCTCCCCGTGGGACGTCGCCTGGTACGACGACAAGGTCATCATCGCGATGGCCGGCATCCACCAGCTCTGGTGGTTCGACCCGATCAAGCGGACCACCGGCATGTACGCGGGCACCACGGTCGAGGCGCTCCGCGACGGCCCGCTGCCGGACGTGTGGATGGCGCAGCCCTCCGGCCTCTCCGTATCGGCCGACGGCAGCCGGCTCTGGATCGCCGACAGCGAGACCAGCGCGGTCCGCTACATCGAGAACGGTGTCCTGGGCACCTCGGTCGGGCAGGGCCTCTTCGATTTCGGCCACGTCGACGGTCCGGCCGCGCAGGCGCTGCTTCAGCACCCGCTGGGGGTGTGCGCGCTGCCGGACGGCTCGGTGCTGGTCGCCGACACGTACAACGGGGCGGTCCGCCGCTTCGACCCGGAGACCGACCAGGTCTCCACGGTCGCGGACGGGCTCGCCGAGCCGAGCGACCTGGTGCTGACCGCCGAGGGTGAGGTGCTGGTGGTCGAGTCGGCCGCGCACCGGCTGACCCGGCTCGCCCCGGGTGCGCTCTCCGCGGCCGGTGCCAGCACGGTGGACGGGCCTCGGCGCCGCACCGAGCGGCAGCCGACCGACGTGACGGCCGGTGAGCTGACGCTGGATGTCATCTTCACGCCGGCGCCGGGGCAGAAGCTCGACGAGACGTACGGGCCGTCGACTCGGCTGGTGGTGTCCGCCTCCCCGCCGGAGCTGCTGATCGAGGGGGCCGGTACGACCACGGACCTGTCCCGTCGGCTGGTGGTCAACGGCGCCGTGGCCGGCGGCGTCCTGCAGGTGACCGCCCAGGCGGCGACCTGCGACGCCGACGTCGAGCACGCGGCCTGCCACCTGACCCGGCAGGACTGGGGTGTCCCGGTCCGCGTCGTCGACGGGGGCGCGGGCCGCCTCCCCCTGGTCCTCCGCGGCCTCGACGCCTGACCGCGCGGTCCCGGTGGTGCGAGCCGGGTGGGCCGGCGGCACGACGTCGCGCCGGGCTCCCGGAGGCACCTCCGCGAGCGATATGACTGAGAGTCATAAATATGCCGCTCAGTCATATCGCTCACGAGGACATGACAGCCCGGCGCTCGACACGCCGGCGTCCGCTCCGGCGGCTCGAGTGCGGGCAGAGAGCTGACCGAGGTCAGGCGAACGGCATCGGGGTGATCCCGGCGTCGAACAGGGCGGCCCGGACCAGGGCCGCCGAGCCGACGGCGCCGGGCGAATCGCCGTGCAGGCAGATCGACTCCACGTGACAGGGGACGACGCTGCCGTCGATCGCCACCACGGTGCGCTCGGTGGCCATCCGGACGGCCCGCACCGCCACGTCCTCCGGGTCGGTGACCAGCGCGTTGGCGGCGGTCCGGGGCACCAGTGAGCCGTTGGGCAGGTAGTTCCGGTCGGCGAAGCCCTCCGCGACCACCCGCAGGCCCGCGCCGACGGCGAGCTGGGCGAGGACGGAGCCGGCCGGGCAGAGGACCGGCAGCTCGTGGTCGTACCCGCTGACCGCGGCGACCAGGGCGGCGGCCTGCGCCTCGTCGCACGCCGCCGCGTGGTAGAGCGCGCCGTGCGGCTTGAGGTAGCGGACCCGGGTGCCGAACAACCGGCAGAACGCGTCGAGGGCCCCGAGCTGGTAGATCACCTCGTCGCGCAGCTCGCCGAAGCCGTACGCGATGTGCCGGCGACCGAAGCCGGCGAGGTCCCGGTAGCCGACCTGGGCCCCGACCACGACCCCCCGCTCGGCGGCGGCGGCGCAGACCCGGTGCATGGTGGACGGGTCGCCGCCGTGGAAGCCGCAGGCGACGTTGGCGGAGGTGATCAGGTCCAGCATCGCGTGGTCGTCGCCGAGCCGCCAGATGCCGAATCCTTCGCCGAGGTCAGCGTTGAGGTCCATGGAACCTCACCGTAGTCCCTGGCCGGGCCTGCGCGAGGGGGGTCACGTCGTCCACCACCCCGATGACCGGGTACCCGCCGGTGGTCGGGTGGTCGGCGAGGAAGATCAGCGGTTGGCCGTCCGCCGGCACCTGCACCGCGCCGAGCACCAGCCCCTCGCTGGGCAGTTCGCCGGCCACCGCGCGGGGCAGCGGGGCGCCGAGCAGCCGCGCGCCGACCCGGTTGCTCACCGGGCTGACCGTGTACGGGGTGGTGAGCAGGAGGTTCAGCGCGGCCGGGGTGAACCAGTCGTGCCGGGGGCCCAGCCGCACGGCGAGCCGCAGCTCGGCGGGGACGGCCGGAAGGACCGTGACGTCGACCGGGGCCGGGTCGCGGACCGGGATGCCGAGCGGAAGCCGGTCACCGTCGCGTACCGGTGGTGGACCGAGGCCGGAGAGGGTGTCGGTGGCGCGGCTGCCGAGCACGGCCGGCAGGTCGATCCCGCCGGCGACGGCCAGCCAGTTTCGCAGCCCGGACCGGGCGGGACCGATCCGCAGCGTCGCTCCGGCGGGCAGGGCGAGCGGTCGACCCAGGTCCGCCGGGCGGCGATCCACCCAGATGTCGGCGTCGGCACCGGTCACCGCCACCGCCGCGGCCCGGGTGAAACGCAGCTCGCAGCCGGTCAGCGTGATCTCCAGGCCGGCGCTGGTCTCCGGGTTGCCGACGAGGCGGTTGGCCAGCCGCAGCGCCGCCGGGTCGAGTGCGCCCGAGCGGGGCACCCCCAGGTGGGCGAAGCCGGGTCGGCCCTGGTCCTGCACGGTGGTGAGGGCGCCGGCCCGGAGCACCTCGATCACGCTGCCACCAGCCGCACCCGCGTGCCCGGGGTGAGCCGGGTGGGCGGGTCCGCATGCACGTCGAAGAGGACGAGGTCGGTCCGTCCGACCAGCTGCCAGCCGCCCGGGGAGGCGGTCGGGTAGATCCCCGCGTACGGGCCGGCGAGCGCCACCGAACCGGCCGGCACTCGGGGCCGCGGGGTGGCCAGCCGGGGCACCGCCAGCTCGGCGGGGAGCCCCGTGAGGTACGCGAATCCGGGGGCGAAGCCGCAGAAGGCGACCCGGAACTCGGTACGCCGCAGTCGCTCGACCACCGCCGGCACGTCCACGCCCCAGTGGGCGGCGACGGTGGGCAGGTCCGGCCCGTCGTACACGGTTGGGACCTGGACCTCCTCAGCGGCGGATGCGGTGGTGCCGGGCCGTGGCGTCCAACCGGCGATCAGCGCGGCGGTCGCCGTCGGGTCGGGTACGCCGTCCAGCAGCACCGTGGCCGCCGCCGGCACGATCTCGACGGCCTCGAGCTCCCCGGTATCGCGGCGCTGCCACAGCTCGGCCCGCCACGCCTGCATCTGGTCGACGTCGTCGCAGTCGAGCAGCAGGGCGTGTGCGCCGACCGGTCGGATCCGCATGCCGCCATACTCGCGGATCGGCAAGGGAACCAGAGTCCTTCGGCCGGTCAGGTCGCGTGACGGTCCGCACTACTTGCAAGTAACCTACGGTGCCGTAACCTAAGGGAGTGACCACCTCCGCACCGCTTCGGCTGAAGCCGGTCGACATCGGTAAACCCCGGATGCGCGGCTGGCTGCACACCTACGCGTTCTTCGTCGCGATCGTCTGCGGCATCGTGCTCTCCTCGATCGCCGCCACCCGCCCCGGCTGGGCACCGCTGGTCAGCACGGTGATCTACAGCCTGACCGTCTGTGGGCTCTTCGGCACCAGTGCCCTCTACCACCGCCGGGTCTGGTCCGAGCGCGGCTATCAGATCATGCGCCGGATGGACCATTCGATGATCTTCGTGTTCATCGCCGGCACGTACACGCCGTTCTGCGTCCTGCTGCTGGACACCCGGCACGCCACCATCATGCTCAGCGTGGTCTGGGGCGGCGCCCTGGCCGGCGTGGCCGTCAAGCTCATCTGGCCGCACGCCCCGCGCTGGGTCTCCGCGCCGCTCTATCTGGCGCTCGGCTGGGTCGCGGTGGCGATGCTGCCGCAGATCCTGCATCAGGGTGGCGTCACCGCCCTGGTGCTGCTCGTCGTCGGCGGCGCGATCTACAGCGTGGGTGCCGTCTTCTACGCGCTGCGCCGGCCGAATCCGTGGCCGACGGTCTTCGGCCATCACGAGTTCTTCCACGCCTGCACCCTGGTGGCGGCGATCTGCCACCACGTCGCGATCTACTTCGCGCTCTTCGCCTGACCCGCCGACGGACATGAAGCGGGGCCCCGCGCCATTGCGGGGCCCCGACGATACGGGCGGCGTCAGACCGTGGGACGGCCCGGACGGCGCACCTCGCGGTACTCCTGCACCACGCGGTCGTCCTGCACCGGCACGACCCGGTCGGCCACCACGCGGTCCTCGACCACCGGGGGCGCGGCGACCACCGTACGGCGGCGGGTGTTCCAGAAGTAGAGGGTCATCGCCAGTCCGACGAGACCGACCAGCATCAGCACCCAGCCGACGACGTTGAGGTCGAGCCATCCCAGGTTGGCGTCGATGGCGAACGCGAAGATCGCGCCCAGCGCGATGAGGAAGATGCTGCCACCAATGCCCATTGTGTCGCCTCCTTGGCTATCAGCTGGCGTTTCCTACCCGCCGCGGCCATGGATGAGGTAGCGGCACACTTCGACTTACCCAGCCGTTCCGATCGCCAATCAGGCAAGCTGTGGACATGACGGACGGCGGTGGACAGGAGCGGACCCTGGTGCTGCTCCGGCACGCGAAGGCGGAACAGACCCCCGACGCGCCGGACCTGGGACGACGGCTGACCGCCCGCGGGCAGGCCGACGCGGCGGCAGCCGGCGCCTGGCTGGCCCGGCACGGTCTCCTCCCCGACGTGGTGCTCTGCTCGACCGCCCGACGGACCAGGGAGACCTGGCACGGGGTGGCGATGGGAATGACGGGATCCCCGCCGGAGGGGGGACCGACGGGGTCGTCACCGGTGGTGCGCTACGAGGCGACGGCGTACGAGGGGCACCCCGCACAACTGCTGGACCTGGTCCGGACGGTGGCGCCCACGGCCGGGACCGTACTGCTGATCGCCCACAATCCAGGCATCTCGCTGCTCTCGGCGCTGCTCGACCCGGAGCGGGCGGACCCGGACGGGCTGCGCACCAGCGACCTGGTGATCCACCGTCCGACCTCGTCGTGGTCCGACCTCGCCCCGGGGACCGCCCCGATCAGCACCCGTCACACGGCACGCGGCTGAGCGCCCCGCTCAGGACGGCGGCGCGGTCGGCGGCGGCGGGTCGGGCGGCGGGGGCATCATCGCGGTCGGGTGGGAGAGCCGGTTCTCCTCGACGATCAGCGTGCGTGCCCGCTTGCGCCGGTCCTGCCAGAACCAGAGCGTGGTGAGCAGGACACCAAGCCCGGCGAGGATGAACACCCAGCCGACCGCGCGCAGGTCGATCCACCAGACGTTGGCCCGGATGGCAAAGGCCATGATCGCGCCGAGCGCGATGAGAAAGATTGCACTACCGATGCCCATGTGCGCTGCACTCCCCTGTGCGGTGGCTCTTGGGCGTGCCCTGACGTGGTCCGCGACGGTTACCCGCCAGGTGGCCCCACCTACCCGGCGCGGGCGGCCAAATACGACAGCGGCCGGCGAGCCTACACTCGCCGGCCGCTGCGTGTCAGCGCGAAATCGGACTCCTCACCCCGTCGGGGTTCAGAACGCCTCCTCCGGGAGGTCCATCAGGTCCAGGTCGGTGTTCTCGATGATCCGCCGGTCGGCGCCGATGCGGGGCAGCACCTCGCGGGCGAAGAACCGGGCGGCCGCCACCTTGCCGGTGTAGAACGCCTTGTCGGCCGCGGAGAGCTCACCGTTCAGCGCGCCCAGGGCCACGTCGGCCTGCTTCTGCAGCAGCCAGCCGACCACCAGGTCGCCGATCGCCAGCAGGAACCGGCGGCTGCTCAGGCCGACCTTGTAGAGGGCCCGGGTGTCCCCGCCCTGTGCCTCGCCGAGCCAGCCGGTCATGACGCCCAGCATGTTCTGGATCTCGGCGAGCGCCTTGCCGAGCGCCTGCCGCTCCTCCTTGAGCTGGCCGTTGCCGCCCTCGGTGGTGATGAACTCCTGGATCTCGGCCGCGACGGCCATCAGGCCCTTGCCGTTGTCCCGGACGATCTTCCGGAAGATCAGGTCGAGGCTCTGGATCGCCGTGGTGCCCTCGTACAGGGTGTCGATCTTGGCGTCCCGGACGTACTGCTCCAGCGGGTAGTCCTGCAGGAAGCCGGAGCCGCCGAAGGTCTGCAGCGACTCGTGCCCGAGCAGCTCGTACGCCCGCTCCGAGCCGACGCCCTTGACCAGCGGCAGGAGCAGGTCGTTGACCCGCCGCGCGAGCTTGGTGGCCTTCTCGTCCCCGGCCGCCTCGGCGATGGCGACCTTGTCCTGCCAGGAGGCGGTGTAGCAGACCAGCGCGCGCAGGCCCTCGGCGTACGACTTCTGCAGCATCAGCGAACGACGGACGTCCGGGTGGTGGGTGATGGTCACCCGCGGGGCGGCCTTGTCGGCCATCTGGGTCAGGTCGGCGCCCTGCACCCGGTTCTTGGCGTACTCCAGGGCGTTCAGGTAGCCGGTGGAGAGGGTGGCGATCGCCTTGGTGCCGACCATCATCCGGGCGTGCTCGATGATCATGAACATCTGCCGGATGCCCTCGTGCTTGTCGCCGAGCAGCCAGCCCTTGGCCGGTACGCCGTGCTCGCCGAAGGTCATCTCGCACGTGTTCGAGACCTTCAGGCCCATCTTGTGCTCGACGTTGGTGGCGAAGACGCCGTTGCGCTCGCCCAGCTCGCCGGTGTTCTCGTCGAAGTGGTACTTCGGGACCACGAAGAGGGAGAGGCCCTTGGTGCCCGGCCCACCGACACCGTCGACACCGACCGGACGGGCCAGCACGTAGTGGATGATGTTGTCGCTCAGGTCGTGCTCACCCGAGGTGATGAAGCGCTTCACACCCTCGATGTGCCAGGAGCCGTCCGGCTGCGGGACGGCGCGGGCACGACCGGCACCGACGTCCGAGCCGGCGTCCGGCTCGGTGAGCACCATGGTGGAAGCCCACTGCTTGTCGACGAAGAGCTTGGCCCAGTTCTTCTGCTGCTCGGTGCCCTCGGTGTGCAGCACGTTCGCGAAGGACGGGCCGGAGGAGTACATCCAGACCGCGGCGTTGGAACCGAGGATCAGCTCGGCGATGGACCAGATGAGCGCCCGCGGCGCCTGGGTGCCGTCGAGCTCCGGCGGGAGCTCCATCCGCCAGAACTCGGAGTCCATGAACGCCTGGTACGACTTCTTGAACGACTCCGGCAGCGGCGCGGTGTGCGTCGCCGGGTCGAAGACCGGCGGGTTGCGGTCGCTGTCCGTGTAGCTGGCAGCCAGGTCCTCGCGGGCGAGGCGGTCGACCTCGGCAAGGACGCTACGGGCGGTGTCGACGTCCAGGTCCGAGTAGGGCTCCTGGCCGAACGCCTGGTCCGCCCCGAATACCTCGAACAGGTTGAACTCGAGGTCCCGAAGGTTGCTCTTGTAGTGGGTCATGCTCGCTGGCCCCGCTTCCGGACAGGTGTTACCGATGAGTAACCCAGACTGTATTACTCGCCGGTAGCCATCGACAACCCGATCACCAAAGTGACGGCGATTACACACTTCCGGTTCACCGTTCGGCTCGGGGCGGCCGGCTCAGCTCTCCGCCGCGCCGACCTCCCAGCTCGGCACGGCGGCCGTCACGCCGCTGCGCGGGCCGGTGTACTCCATGAGCACCAGCGCGATGTCGTCGTCGAGCCGGCCGTGCACCCACTCCACCAGCGCGGTCTCCAGCGACGCCAGGCCGTCGGCGACCGTGCCGTGGCCGAGCAGCCGCCAGGCCCGGTCGGCGGTCGGGAAGAACTCCCCGTCCCGGCGGGCCTCCCCGAGGCCGTCGGTGAAGAGCAGCAGGCGGTCGCCCGGTTCGAGTCGTTCCACCCGGGGACGGACCACCGGCATGAAGCCGAGCGGAGGCGCGGGGGCCGGCGGCTCGAGCGGGATCACCGCGCCACGGCGCAGCAGCAGCGGCGGCGGGTGCCCACAGTTGACGATGGTGAGCGTGCCGCCGCGCTCCTCGACCAGCGCCGCGGTGACGAAGTCCTCGTCGCCGACGTTGCGGGCCACCGCCCGGTCCAGGTCGGTGACCACGGCCCGCAGGTCCGCCCGCTCGTACGCGACGTGCCGGTAGGAGCCGAGGACGATGCTCGCCAGCCGGACCGCGTCCAGCCCCTTGCCGCGTACGTCCCCGATGATCATGCGTACGCCGTACGGGGTGTCCATCGCCTCGTAGAGGTCGCCGCCGATCTCCGCCGTCGCGGTGGACGAGATGTAGCGCCCGGCCACCGAAAGAGTGCCCACCTGCGGGCCGAGCGGGCGGAGCACCGCCTGCTGGGCCACCGCAGCGAGCCTCGACAGCTCGGCGATCTGCTCGGCCTGACGCTGTCGTACCGCCGCAACGGCGGCGGCGATCGCGGTGGCGAGCGCGATGCCCGCCACGTTGACCGCGGTGACCAGCGACATGGTCCGCTCGGCAAGTGCGAACGCGGCCCCGATGACGGTCGCCAGACCGCCCACCGCAAGCACCACCCGCCAGGAGGCCAGCGCCGCGGCGAGGAACGGTGCGGCGACCATCAGCGCGATGTAGTGCGCCGGCCGGCCGTCGGCCAGCTCCACGGCGGACACGAGTGCGAGCAGCGCGAGGGCCGCGCCGAGACCGGCGCGGGATCCGGGGCTCAGCGGGCCGCGGCCCGACTGGAAGGGTTGCGTGCGTACACGGGACAGCATGCCTGATCGACGTGAACGGGTGAATGAACCTGACCCGTCGTCCGAGGAGGTTCTGCCCGCCCGGTTCGACCCGCCGGCCCGATCGCCGCCGGTCACCCGGTCAGCCGAGCACCTCGTACTTGACGGTCAGCTCGCCGAGGTCGAGGGAGGCGATGGCCGCGAACGCGGCCCGGGAGAGGTCCAGGCAGCGGCCGTCGACGTACGGGCCGCGGTCGTTGATCCGGACGATGACCGACTTGCCGTTGTCGGGGTTGATCACCCGGACCCGGGTGTTGAACGGCAGGGTCTTGTGGGCGGCGGTCAGCGCGTCCGGGTTGAACACCTCGCCGGTGGCCGTCATCTGGCCCTCGTCGTAGAACGACGCGCCGCAGGTCCCGCTGTCGACCACTGTGGCGGCCGACGAGGTGGTCCTCTTCGCCGTGGGGCTGGGCTTCGGGCTGGCGGTACGCGCCTTGCTCCGCGAGGCGGCCTGGGTACGGGTCGCCTTCGGGCTGGGGGTCGCCGTCGGCGAAGGGCTGAGGCTCGGCGACAGCGAGACGCTGGGCGACGCGGACGGCGAGGTGGGGGCGAGGGTGCTCGGGAGCGCCTCGGCCACGGCCGGCTCGGGGGCGTCCTGGCCGGAGGTCAGCTGGACCGCCCCGACGGTGCCGCCGACGGCGAGCGCCACACCGACCGCAGCGGTGGCCGCGATGCCGGCAGGGGAAAACTTGCGGGTACGAAGGTGCCTACCAGCCACCGCCCGGTCCTTTCGCTATCTGAACAAACCGGCTCGGACCGTAACGAGAGAAGCACTTCCGACGTCAACGTGATCATGATGGTATGCCCATATTTGCTCGGATACGTGTAGCCGAGTGGGCCATGCCACGTAGTCCGAATGGAGGAAGGGGTGCTGGCCGGACCCGGTCCCGTATCGCGTGGCGTCGGTGGCCGAGGATGGGGACGTGCTCAGTGAACGCCTGGTCGAGCTGTTCCGCTGGGTCGATCCCGGCCCGGACAGCGACCATCTGGTCAGCGACGTCTCCGGCTGGTGGCGCGAGCCCGAGGTGCTGGCCGCGCTCGGTCCCGCCCTCGTCGCGCCCTTCCGGCCGGCCCACCCGACGGTGGTCGTCGCCCCGTCGGTGACCGGGCTGCTGCTCGGGCCGCTGGCCGCCACCGCGCTCGGTGTGGGTTTCGTTCCGGCGTACAAGGCGGGCGACGGCCGACTGCCCGCCGGGGCGGTCACCTGGGCGCAGAGTCCGCCGGACTTCCGGGGACGGCGGGTCTCCCTGGGCGTCCGGGACCGGCACCTCGGCCCCGGCGACCGGGTCCTCGTCGTGGACGACTGGGTCGCCACCGGTGCTCAACTGCGTGCGCTGTACGAGATCTGCGCCGCCCGAGGCGCCGAAGTGATCGGCACTGCGGCCGTCGTCGCCGACTGCCCGCCCGAGGTCGTCACCGATCTCCGGGTGCGGGCTCTGATCGACGCCACCCGACTGCAGTGTTGACCGGCTACGCCGGCCGGCTCATCTGACGAAATCCTCGACGGCGGTGCAGACCTGACCGAGCACCTCGGCCGAGCGGGCCAGCGGGCCGGGAACCAGCATCGAGTGGTCGGCGTCGGGGATCTCCACCACGTGCGGGCTGAGCCGCCGGGCCACCTCGCCGTTCCACAGCTTGTCCGCGGTGCCGCCGACCAGCAGGAACGGCGCGGTGGCCCGACCGAGAGCGTCGACGATGTCGGGGTGGTTGAGCAGCGGAGTCAGCCAGACGGCCGCCAGGCCGTGGTCGGCGGCGAGCCCGGTGGCGAAGGTGCCGAGCGACTTGCCCACCAGCAGGTCGGCACCGTTCTCGAGCGCAGGTGTCACCTGCTCGCGCACCCAGTCCGCGGTCCGGTCGGCCGGCAGGTCACGGGGGACCTGCCAGGTGATCTCGTGGGTCTCGAAGCCGAGCCGGCGCAGCGCCTCGCCGACGTAGGCGAAGAGTGGAGCCCGAGTGTCGTACCCGACTCCCGGGATGAGCACGGCGCGTCGCTCCGCCACGGTCGCCTCTCTCCCTCGTACCTGCCCTCCGGCGTCACGCTATCGCCGACCGGTGAGCCGGGGGAGCCGAATTCCCGCGACGGCTCATCGGCCGGCGGATAGCCTCGGCAGGATGTGGCCCCGGATCGCTGAACTGCGCTCGCTCGCCCTCGGCACGCCCGGCGAGCTGCGCACCACCCTCAACACCCTCGTCCTGGCCGGCGTGAAGACCGCCACCGCCGGCCTGATTTCCGAGTACGCCGAGGAGAACGAGGAGCTGGAGCACGTCAGCGAACGGCTCGCCCTCGTCGACGACCACGACGCGCTCGTCGGGATCGTCGAGGTCACCGGTGTCGAGGTGGTTCCCTTCGCCGACGTCCCGTGGGATTTCGCCCGCTCCGAAGGAGAGGGTGACCGGTCCATCGAGGAGTGGCGGGACGGCCACCGCGCCTACTGGGCCCGCCAGGGCACGACGGTCACCGACGACACGCAGATCGTCTGCATCCGGTTCCGCCTGGTCTCCGCCGGAGACGGTGGCATCAGCACCGGCGACCTGAGCACCTGAGCGTCGGCCGTCAGGCTTGGCGCAGCTCGGGCAGCAGGGCTGCCGCCTCCACCAGCACCGCCTCGTCGCCCGCATACCAGCTGTTGGCCCGGGGCCAGTGCGTCGCCACGTCGGTGAAGCCCAGCCGGGCGGCCCGGTCGACCTGTTCGGCGAAGAAGTCCGCGCCGCTCAGCGAGAAGACCGGCGCCGAGTCGAGCGACAGGTAGCGGTCGAGAGTTGCCGGGTCACGTCCCGCCTCGTCGAGGGTCTTGTCCATCCGGGCGGAGAGTTCCACGACCGAGGACCACCAGGTCTCCAGGTCGTCCCCGCCGGCACCGGTGGTCACCCAGCCCTGACCGAAGCGGGCCACCAGGCGCATCGAACGCGGCCCGTTCGCGGCGAGCACGAACGGCACCCGGGGCTGCTGGAGACAGCCGGGGTTGTTGCGGGCATCCACGGCGGCGAACCAGTCCCCGCGCCAGGTCGTGCCGTCTTCCCGCAGGATCAGGTCCAACAGCTCGGTGAACTCCGCGAACCGGTCCACCCGCTGCCGGGGCGGCAGGGTCTCCCCGCCGAGCACGGTGGCGTCGAAGCCGATGCCACCGGCGCCGATGCCGAGCAGCAGCCGACCGCCGGAGACGTCGTCCAGCGCGGTCACCTGCCGGGCGAAGGCAGCCGGGTGTCGGAAGTTCGGCGACGCGACCAGCGTGCCGAGCCGGATCCGCGACGTGACCATCGCGGCGGCGGTCAACGTGGTCATCGAGTCGAACCAGGGGCCGTTGACGAGGTCCCGCCAGCCCAGGTGGTCGTACGTCCAGGCGTGGTCGAAGCCCCATTCGTCCGCCTGCCGCCAACGCCGCTGGGAGTCCGACCAGCGCTGGTCGGGGAGGATCACGATGCCAATCCGCATGATCGTCAGCGTACGGGTCGGGTCGGACGGGTTGGCGTGATCGGCCGAGGCGCGGCGAGCTTGGCCATCATCCGGCCCATGTGCGGGTCGAGGGTCGCCGGCTCCGCGACCGCCACCTCCTGCGGCGTCCACCAGCGGACGCCACGGAACTCGCCCCAGTCGGGGGTGAGCGTCTGATCGCGGCTGCCGTGGAGCACGAACCACAGGCTGACGTCGGTGTGCCGGTCCTCCGGCGGCCCCTGGGTGCCGGTCACGGTGAGGAAGGCCGGACGCTCGCCGAACCGTGGCGAGAACACCGCCGGCACGCCCAACTCCTCCCACACCTCCCGGCGTACGGTCTCGACGGGATGCTCCCCCGGCTCCACGTGGCCGCCACTCGGCAGCCACCGGCCAGCCTTGATGTGGTCCACGAGCAGCACACTGCCGTCCCCCTCGTCTCGCAGAAGGAAGTACGCGACCAGATGCGGCGAGGGGGTGCGAGGCTTCTCCCGGCGGAATATGTCGTCGGTCCCGGCCAGCCAGGCCAGGCACTCCGCCCGGTGCCGCGCCTCCAGCTCGTCCGTCGGCGTCAGCGCCTCGACGAGCGCCCGGATCTCGCTCTCCACCCGCATGGCGGGGATGCTGCCACCCCGGTCCGACACTCGTCAGGCCGTGCAGGTCGAGTTGATCTGGGTCCTTGCGGAGCTTGATCGTTGGTCGGCACCATGAGCCGACCGACGAGAGTGGGAGCCCAGCCATGGACACGGACCCACCGGACAACCGCGGCTTGGCCGCCCTCATGGTCGCCTCCGGCACAGCCGGGCTCGTACTGCTGGTCACCGCCAGCGGGCGCCGCTCCTTGATCCTCGCCGTGGTGACCCTGGCCTGCTTCATCGTCTTCGTCGCCCTGCTCGGCCTGGGTTCCGTTCTGCGAGAGCACGAACGCTGGCGCGAATGGTCCGAGCGGCAGCGGCTGAGCGATGAGACGGCTGACGAAAAGACCGCGGATCGCTAGGACAGTCGCGCCTCGACGTGGCTGTCGCACAGCATCAACGGAGCCGTGGGCTGACCTGTTGCTCAAGCCACCTAGGGTCGCTGCCATGGTGCTCGTGATCGGAGTCGGCGTGCTGTTGGCCCTCGTGGGATTCACCCTCGGTCGGGTGCGAGATGCAGGCCTGGCCAAGCGAATCGGCGAGGAAGTCAGTAGGCGCGACGGCAACGACGATCGATAGGGCGGCCATCTCCTGCTGGAGTCGGGAACCGGCAGACGTCAGGCAACGAAGAAGCCACCCCCGCGCCGGTCTTGGGATTCGTCGAGCCACCGATCGAAATATCCCTCGAGTGAAACCTTCAGTTAATGACGATCAAGCCTCTGCCTGCGTGAACAGTTCGCCGCTGACGGCACTTAGCCGGCTGGCGAGGGCGAGAAACCGGCCACCGCGGCGAGCTGATGACCCGTCAATGGCACGCGTCCCTGTTCCAGCCCTCTGGAACGACGGAAGCCCTGGCAGGACATCGGTCCTGACCAGGGCTCCGGCACGTGGAGCGGGTGACGGGAATCGAACCCGCACTGTCAGCTTGGGAATTGGACAACGTTGGACCTTGGACCAGCGTTTCCCCTTGCCGGCATGGTGTCACCTGGCCTGCTGTGCCCCCTGCTGACACCGCGTTCTGGCCCGTGAATGGCCCGACGATGCCGCCCCTGTCCCACGTGGACTGCACGCTGGACCTGTCCTGACCGGTAGGTAATGTCGTCCGCATGGCTGACGCTGTCGTGATTCCCGGCATTTGGTTCGGACCGGGCATTCCCCTGCTGATGTATGCCGGCGATGTGGCGGAGCAGCGGGGCGCAACAGTACATCGATACTCGTGGTCCCGGGAGTTTCCGAAGCCTGATCAGCCAGAAATCGAGAGCTGGGTTGGCGGTGAGATCGTTCCACTGATCGACACCATTGGCGGTCGCCCACTGCTGATCGGCAAGTCGCTCGGCACGAACGCGGCAGCGATTGCCGCCGAAGGATCCTTGCCCGCCGTGTGGATCACGCCCTTGCTCACCCTGCCGTGGGTGGCTGATGCGTTGGGCCGCGCAACCGCGCCGTTCCTGCTCGTGGGTGGCACAGCCGACGAAGTTTGGGACGGTGACATGGCCCGCCGGCTGTCGCCCCATGTGCTGGAGGTGGAAGGCGCGGATCACGGGATGTACGTACCCGGCCCGCTTACCGAGTCGATCGCCGTGCTCAGTCAAGTCGTGGTCGCCGTGGAGGAGTTCCTCGACGCTATTGGCTGGCCGAGCTAGTCACTTGGTCCCGGCGGCCCGCCGCGTGCTCGTGGCCCGAGGAACGTCGAAGGCCCTGGCGGGGACTGACGTCCTGACCAGGGCCTTCACGCTGGAGCGGGTGACGGGAATCGAACCCGCACGGTCAGCTTGGGAATTGCCGATCAACTGCAGTTCGGCAGGCTGTGCCGTTGGTCGGGGTAGCCCTCGGTGGCCTGGTCTACCACTGGTGGCCCTCGGCCAATGGCACGCTAATGGCATGCCGCGCGGTTGAGATCATGCCCGGTCTCGCTCTGCCATGTCCTCGGGCGAGAGGCGGCTGATGACCAGGCCAGTCTCGGTACGGACAAGCGTGAGAGCGCCGATCCAGCTCGTGTCGTCTGGATACTCCCAGTTGGTTGGCTCCGCGAGCACTTGCGCCAGTTCATCACGAGGTACGACATCGCCTGGGGTGAGACCCTTCGAGCCGTTCTCCGAGATCCATCGCTCGTACCTGCGTACCTCGATCCATCCACGGTCGACCAGTGAGAGGAGGGTCCGGGCAAGTTCGTCGAGTGGCAGCCTTCGTTCGTCGTCGTCCAGGTCTGCGCGCACGTCCGGCAGGATGTCCATCTCCGTCGCGCTGATGAAGAAGCACTGCTCGACGTGGCTTAGATTGTCCCAGTCCTTTTGGCTCACTGCGTGATCCTGGCAGACGTCGCTCGTTCATGACCGCTGCGCGCCACAGTTACTGGCCCGTGGACGGCCCATCAGGGCCTGGTCTAGTCGAAGTCCATCGACTGCGAAAACCCCCACAGAACCCAGCCGAAGACGCCGAGGACGACGAGCAGGAGCAGGATGAGCAACAGGATGCCGGTGACCATTCTTGTTCGCGCCGTCGTCATGCTGTGCCTCTCGCGACCGTCGCTGGACGAAGCTTCATGATCTCCCAAACCGCCCGGGCATGCCGCATGATCCCGTTCGGGCGCTCTTGGATCGTCGGCAGGAGGCGACAATGCGTGTATGCCGAGTACGAGGGATTCAGGCGTTCACCGTTTGAGTTCCGCGCTGGCCGAGACGTGTCGTGTTCGCGTCTTCCCGGGCGACAACTACCCCGGCCCGACGGTCAAGCGGCGGGATGCGGCGCCGTTCGTCCTGGGTGATGAACGCGATGCTCAGGTGCTCGCGGCACTGGCGAACGCGATGCGGTTGCGGTCCGAGCCGGAGTCTCCCCGGCTGATGTCGTGGCCGGCCGTCATCTTTGAGCTGCGCGACGCCGATGATCAGGTGGTGGGCGTGGTGAGCTGGATCTTTCCCAATCGTCTTCGGGTCGACGACACAGGCGGGGATGTGCCGTTGGCAGAACCTGAGGCTTTGGTCCGGTGGCTGCATCAGGCCGCGCCAGATGCTGCAGCACTCGTGAACGCCAGGCGCGCCGCACCGTAAGACAAGGCACGCAAGACAGGCAAGGAGCGTGGGGAAGGGTGAGGCTATGTGCTCGGCGGCGGCGTCGTTCATGGCGTGGACCGCATCTGGATCGGCTGATAGGCCAAGGCTCGGTCAACCACCTCAGCAGCCGTCAACTCGGGGTCATTCCAGAAGATCAGGCCCGAGACATAGCCGTCCGGGCAGACGAGGTCTCGCTCAAGCTGGTCCAGCCAACCGCCCAACTCATCGTCGTCCGCGTAGTCGATACTCCTGATCCGCTCGACGAGGGCGATCGCCTCGTCTCGGGTCAGCTTCGCTGCCAGGTCGCTCACCTCCCAGCGGGCTAATGGCACGGGCAACGATTGCAGGCTACGGAACGTCGAAGGCCCCGGCTGGGACTCGCGTCCTGACCAGGGCCTCGACCGTGGAGCGGGTGACGGGAATCGAACCCGCACTGTCAGCTTGGGGATCGCACAAGATTGGGCCGAGACACACGTTTCCCCTCATCGACACGGGTCCCCGGTAGCCTGGTTTGACCCCGGGTTACACCGGCCTGTGGCCCGCGAATGGCCCGCCAGCCGGGATGCGTAGAACGCCTGCTCCCGGCGGGCCTACGATTTCGGACGCACCCCCTCGCGCTGCGCCTCCCGGCGAAGCACGGCGGTTGAGACGACGGCAGCGAACACGCAGAAGCCACCCGGTACCGAAACAAAAAATCGCTGATTCTGCGCCTTCAAGTGCAGGTACTCAGCCTTACTGATGACCGTCCACCGGCCATGGTTTTGCGCCGCGTACGTTCCGGCACCCAACTCCTTCACACTCGGGCCCGAGTGAGCTCCGGCCACCCAGAAACCGACGAACAGCAGCCCGCTCGCGATGAGCAACCACCCTGGCATCGTTTCGCGCAACAGACGCCACGCCCAAGACGCCGAGCCCCGCGCCCTGCCGGTCTCTCTCATCTCGAGGCGTCTGGCTGCGAAGAGTGTGACAGCAAAGACCGGCAGCGCCAGCAGCAGTGCCGATACCACGATGGGCGTGGGCAGCGGGATCCCTTCCAGCAGCGTCGATGCTGCCAACAGGCCCGCACACCATACGATCCCGGCCAGCGCGATCCGACGAACCCACCTCATGGCCGGCAAGCTACAGCAGGAGGGCAACCACGCGCACACCCAAGCGCACGCCACCGATGAGCCTCTTCGATCTCCGTCTTGCAAAGATCAAGACTGCTGTCGGCCAGCGTCGCCCCCTGCCGCTGACCTGCTCGGCTTGTCGGTTGCGGTCGCTCGTGGCTCCTGCCCGTCGGCCGGCTTGGCTGTACGGATGGCTGTACCCGCCGCCGCTGCCCATCCCTACCGAACATCCGGACGGGGACAAGGTGGAGCGTCCTACCGGACGTACGACCTTGGCTCCGTCCCGACCTCGACCAACGTCCCTGGCAGTCCACCTAGGCGATGCGTCCGCCGAAAAGATTGCACGTGGAAGCAACCTTCAGAAGCGTCGGTCGGGTAGTAGCCGGTGACCCCCATTCGAAGGAGAGCCTGTGGCATTAAGCGACACGTTCGCTGAGTTCGTGACGGCACGATCACCCCGTCTTCAGCGCACCGCGTATCTACTCACCCACGACTGGGCGCAGGCAGAGGATCTGCTGCAAACGGCCCTGGTGCGCGCATGGAGCGCGTGGGGGCGGATCGACGGAGACCCAGAGCCGTATGTGCGGAAGATTCTCGTGAACGTTTACGCCTCGTGGTGGCGGCGCAGATGGCGCCACGTCGAGCAGCCGACGTCGCAGCTGCCGGAGCAGGCGGCGGCCGACCACATCTCGCGGGTGGACAAGCGGGACGAGGTGTGGCAGGCGCTCGGGAGGCTGCCCCGCCGACAGCGGGCGGTGTTGGTGCTGCGCTACTTCGAAGACATGACCGAGGCGCAGATCGCGGACGCGATGAGCATCTCGGTGGGCACCGTCAAAAGCCAGGCCAAAAAGGCACTGGAGAAGCTGCGACTGGACAAGTCGCTGACGTTGGAGGCGTTGCACCAGTGACCGACCTCAAGGACCTCATGGATGAGCGCTCCGCTCACGGTATGCCGTCGCCTGGACGGTTGATCGAGGTGCAGCGCAAGATCAGCGTACGGCGGCGTAGGCGCGTCGTGGCAGGAGCGGTGGCAGCAGCGGCAGCGGTGGCAGCGGTGGGATCCTCCACCGTCGTTCTCGGCGGGGAGCCGGCTCAGCCATCGGCTTTCACCGCTGGATCGACGACCCCGTCAGCGGGGCCGGCCAGCGCATCGGCTTTTCCGAAACCAGTGGCGGGCCGCAAGATCGGGCCCTTCGCCGAGTACGCCCGCGGTTACCGGGTAGTTGCCGTCGGCTCGGCGCCAGTGAGTTCAAAGAAGGTGCAGCTCAGCTGGACGGTCAACTCGACGGACGTCCAATTCTTCAGCTACTGCCCGGGCCTACCGGACAAGCGCACACTTGACGCCGAGATTGCGATCAATGACGAACCCGCCGCCATCTCGATGAACTGCAATTCGGAGCTGCACCAGGACCCGACGGGATCGGAGTCCCGTGGGGTGGGAGCAAGCGTCGGCGACACAGTATCGGTGACATACACGGTCACCGGTGCCCAGAACGCTGGGCGCCGGATGTCGACGATCCCCACCCAGGGCACCCTGCACTTCGCCGTGGCCGAAAAGGTGCCGTTCACTCAGTATCCCCTGCCAGCCCGACCGGCCAAGCCGAAGCCGCCAAAGCCGGACGGCATGGCCAGCGAGCCCGGCACCAAGGTCCTCCACAGCGATCCGGCAGATCCCAACAGAGCGGTCAGCACGACGATCGTCTGGCATCGCGGTTACGACTTCACCGTGGTCCCGCAGACGCCTGGCATCTACCGCATCTCCGTCAACGGTGTGAGCGTGCTCGCCGGGGAGGTCTATGACTACTCCGGTAATGGTCCAAACGCCAGCTGCCAAGTCAAGCGGAACGATCAGGGATTCTGCGTGCCCGAGCTACGGTCCGTGACGGACGGTGACAACGTCACGATCACCGTCACCGCACAGTACGCCACGGGCCCCTGGCTGGCTGAGCTTCGCTCGCAGTGGCAGAGCCCATCAGCACGAGGCTGAAGTATCACGCGGCTGACACCTGTCAGGCGTAGTGCGGATCTCCGAGGAGGGCCGGGGTTCGGGGCGGAGTCCCGAGGTCTTCAAGGTCTTGCAGTCCGCGAGTATGACCGGCCGGCCCGGCCGATGCCGGCCGGAGGC
>JBARAE010000057.1:0-2138 GCA_049791715.1 Micromonospora sp. | reverse complement strand
GATGTACCTCGCCGCCGCCGGCGTCGGCACGCTCGGCATCATCGACTTCGACACCGTCGACGAGTCCAACCTCCAGCGGCAGATCATCCACGGCGTCTCCGACGTCGGCCGTTCCAAGGCCGAATCGGCCGCGGCCTCGATCCGCGAGATCAACCCGCTGGTCAACGTGGAGATCCACAACACCGCGCTGGACCGGGACAACGTCAAGGAGATCTTCTCCCGGTACGACCTGATCGTGGACGGCACCGACAACTTCGCCACCCGCTACATGGTCAACGACGCGGCCGTGCTGCTCAGCAAGCCGTACGTCTGGGGTTCGATCTACCGCTTCGACGGCCAGGCGTCGGTGTTCTGGGCCGAGCACGGCCCCTGCTACCGCTGCCTCTACCCGGAGCCCCCGCCGCCCGGCATGGTGCCGTCCTGCGCCGAGGGCGGCGTCCTCGGCGTGCTCTGCGCCTCGATCGGGTCGATCCAGGTCAACGAGGCGATCAAGCTGCTCGCCGGCATCGGTGAGCCGCTGGTGGGCCGGCTGATGGTCTACGACGCCTTGGAGATGGAGTACCGCAAGATCAAGGTCCGGAAGGACCCGAACTGCGTGCTCTGCGGCGAGAACCCGACGGTCACCGACCTGCTGGAGGACTACGAGGACTTCTGCGGCGCGGTCTCCGAGGAGGCGCAGGAGGCGGTGGTCGACTCGACCATCACCGCGCTGGAGCTGAAGGACTGGCAGGACGCCGGCAAGGACGTCTTCCTCGTCGACGTCCGCGAGCCCGCCGAGTACGAGATCGTCCGGATCCCCGGCTCGACCCTGATCCCCAAGGGCGAGATCATCTCCGGCGAGGCGCTGGCCAAGCTTCCGCAGGACAAGCAGATCGTGCTGCACTGCAAGTCCGGCGTCCGCTCCGCCGAGGCGCTCGCCGCGCTGAAGGCGGCCGGCTTCCGCGACGCCGTGCACGTCCAGGGCGGAGTGCTCTCCTGGATCAAGCAGATCGACCCGTCGCTGCCCGCGTACTGAGCAGTCGGTCGAAGGGGCCCGTCCGCTGCCGGACGGGCCCTTCGCGTACCGCCGGTGGGCCGGGCCACGTCCGCCGACCTACCGAGGCGTAACCGGTGTTTGCGCCGGTAGCGTGTCTGTCGTGGTCGACTTGGATGCCGCGATCGGCTTCGTCGTGGCGCACGGTGACGCGGTGGACCGCGCTCGCCTCTCCCGGCTGCGCACCGGTGCGCCGGTGCCGGCCGAACTGCTCGACGCGGCCGAGGCCGGGCAGACACCGGGCGGCGGCTGGCCGGCCACTCTGGGCAGCGACACCGCCTCGATCGACGCGACCTGCTTCCGCCTCGGCGAGCTGGACGACCTCGGCGCGCTGGGTCGTCCGGCGGCCCGGCACGCCCTGGACTGGCTGGCCGCCCGGCAGCTCTCCGACGGCGGCTGGGACGAGGACCAGGCGCTGGCCGGGTTCGCCCCCGAGTGGGCCCGTCCCGGCGATCCGGAGGCCCGGCTCTACCTGACCGCCAACGCCGGGTTCTGGCTGACCGTCGCCGGGCTGGACGCCCGCGCCGCGGGCCCGCTCGATCACCGCGTCGGCGGGGCGTACGCCGGGGTGGTGCAGGCGGCGGCGCAGGCGCTCGCCAACCAGCTCGCCCCGGACGGGAGCTGGCCGTCGTTCCTGCCGGCCGGCTGGTTGAGCGCGGCGGTGCTGCACCGCCAGCAGATGTACTACGAGTCGGCGCGGATCCAGGCGGTGCTGGCCGAGCGGATCCCGGAGCTGTCCCCGGCCGACGTGGCCTGGCTGGCGGCGACGCTGCGCCGGGTCGAGGTGGGCGAGGAGCAGTGGCTGCTGGTGTCGTCGCGCAAGCGGCTCGCCGACACCCAGCGCAGCGACGGCGGTTGGGACAGCGACGACGGCCACCAGTTCGACGTGCACACCACCCTGCGGGCGATCCGGGCCTGCCGCCCGGAGGCTCCCGGGTCCGGCCTGCCCACCGTGTCGCTCGTCCCGCAGCAACGGTCGGCGCAGGCGACCGTCCCGCCGCAGCCGCCCGGGCCGCCACCGGAGACCACCGCGCCGTCCGCCTGAGGCGGTGGCCCGGGTCAGCGCAGGTGACCGTCCCCGGTGACCACGTACTTGGTGCTGGTC
>JBARAE010000056.1:0-1886 GCA_049791715.1 Micromonospora sp. | reverse complement strand
TCCCTCCGCGTCGGCCGCGCCCGGCCGCCCCGACGCGAGTCGCCCGGTGCCGGCGGCGGACCGGTTCTCCGTTCCCGCCATCCCACCCGTCGCCCGCGCCGACGTGGGCGTGCCCCGACCGGACCCGGCCAGTGAGCCGGTGCCGACCACGCCCCCGGCCGGTGTACCGCCGGGGAACCCGAAGAGTGGACCGGCACCACCGGCGGAGAGGGCCGTGGTGGCGCCCGCCACGCCGGTGCCGGCGATGCCGCCGGCCACCAGGCCGCCCCCGAGCAGCGGGGCGGCGCCGGCGAGTGAGGTACCCGCCTCCAGGTCGGCCGCTGCGCCGGTGCTGCCGCTGCGAGTCTGGTCGCCGTGTCCGGCCGTGCCGTCGCTGCCCGAACCGCTGGTCGGGCCCGAGTGGTGGACGCCGGACGTGGTCGCCGTAGCGCCGGCGGTGCGGGTGAACGTGCCGGAGGTCGGGGCGGCCGAGGGGGTGCCCACCGACGGGCCGCCGCTCGGCGTCGAGCCCGACCGGTCGAGGGCGCCCGGGAGGTCAGGGTCCGGCGTCGGGGCGGTGACCACCCGGCCGTACGTGGAGAAGTCGTAACCTTCGGCGAGCGCGGCCACGACCTGCACCATCCGCTGGTGCGCCTTCTCCTGCTCCTGCTTGTCCTGCTCGTGACCGAGGAAGCCGCCGACCACCGCACCCGGGAGGCCGCCGACGAGCAGACCCTTGCCGGCCCCGGAGAGCAGCTTGTCGTTGTCGTCCGTCTCGGCGGGGCTCTCCGCCTTCGCCTGGGCGGTGCGCAGCTCGTCCGCCATCATCGAGAGCGCCTGACGGACGTCGGTCATCCCCTCGGCGAGGTCACCCGAGTAGTCGACCACCAGGCTCAGCCGGCGCTGGAACTCGCGGGCGGCGTCCCCCGTCCAGGTCCGGGCGAGCGCCTCCAGGTCCCCGTGGAGGTCCCGGCCGAGACCCTCCAGCGTGTCCTTGAGGGAGCTCCACTGGGCGCTCAGCCCGTCGATCTGCTTCGGGTCGCCGGCGTTGACGCCGTCGTAGAGCTCCTTGTGGCTGACGTGCTGGTAGCGCTGGGTGTACTCAGACACGCGGATCCCCCTTCGCCGGCTTCAACGCCTCGTCCACGCCCGCGAGGGCGGCGAGGATGTCGGCCGCGTTCGCCGCGTTGCGCGCCTCGGTGGTCCGGTAGTTGGCCATGATCGTGCTGGTCGCCTCCTGGGCGGCCACGACCGCCTTGCGGAGCCGCTCAACCTGCTCGGCGTAGCTGGCCTGGGTCTCGGTGTAGCGACGGGCGTTCTCGGTGGCGTGGGCGAACGTGCCGAGGGCGGGCGGCCGGCACTGCATCTCGGTGTTGAGCTTCTTCAGCACCGACTCGGCCTCGGTCAGCCGGCCCGCCAGCCGCTGATGAAAGTCCTCCAAGGACAGCACGTCCACTGTCGTACGCCCGGTCATGGCTGCATCCCCGTAGTCATCGTCGATAACCGTTGGCCACGCTCAGGTTAGTCGAGCGACCCCAGCCCGGGCGACCCGTCGAACGGCCCGTCGGAACACCGACGAAATCCACACAGGACAGACGCCTCAGCCTCCCTGAGCCGCCGCCTCCGGGGACTTCTCCCCGGTCGGCTCCACGGAAGCGGGGCTGCTGCCGCCGGCCTCCGGGTCGAAGTAGGCCAGCGCGTCCTCCCGCTCCAGAGCCGGACCGGTCGGGACGAGCGCCAGCAGCGACGCGGGCACCGCCACCGGAGCCACTCCGCCGTAGCCGAGAGCGGTCATCGCATCCCCGGAGCGGGTGCCCAGCGGGTAGCGGATGCCCTGGGAACTCACCAGGTAGACCGTCGACCCGGGCGCGCCGGTGCCGCCCTCGCCGGCCCCGGCCGCCGCCTGG
>JBARAE010000055.1:0-3902 GCA_049791715.1 Micromonospora sp. | reverse complement strand
GGTCCGGCCGAGCGGCCGGCGCGTCCCGTCCCCGGCGAACGGCCGACCGGGCCGGCCCGCCCGGAGCCGGCGGGCGGCGACACCCCCGAGGAAGGAACGCCCTGATGCCGACCTGGTTGGAGCTGATCCTCCGGGTGGTGGGCGTGCTGGTCGCGTTCCTCACCCTGCCGCTGATCGTCGGCCAGGCCGAGCACAAGGTCATGGCGCACATGCAGGGCCGGCTCGGCCCGATGTACGCGGGCGGCTTCCACGGCTGGGCGCAGCTCGTCGCCGACGGGATCAAGTTCGTGCAGAAGGAGGACGTCACCCCGCGCGACGCGGACCGGGCGGTCTTCCGGCTCGCCCCTGCGATCGCCCTGGTGCCCTATCTGCTGGCGCTGCTGGTGATCCCGCTCGGTCCCGGTGACCTGGTCGGTCAGCCGCTGGACATCGGGCTCTTCTTCGTCCTCGCCGTGGTCGGCATCGGCGTGGTAGCGGTGCTGATGTCCGCCTGGGCCTCGGCGAACAAGTACAGCCTGCTCGGCGGGCTGCGCGGCGCGGCCCAGCTGCTGGGCTACGAGCTGCCGCTGGTGCTGGCCGCCGCCTCGGTGGCGATGGCGGCGGGCACGCTGAGCCTCCCCGGCATCGTGGACGCGTGGCGGCCGTGGTGGCTGCTCTGGCAGGCGCCCGCGATGGTGATCTTCTTCGTGGCCGGGCTGGCCGAGATCCGGCGGCCCCCGTTCGACATGCCGGTCGCCGACTCGGAGCTGGTCTTCGGCTACATGACCGAGTACACCGGCCTGCGGTTCGCCTTCTTCCTGCTCGCCGAGTACGTCGGCATCGTGGTGATCGCCGCGCTGACCACGGTGCTCTTCCTCGGCGGCTGGCAGGGCCCGTTCGCCGACGCCCAGCTCGGTTGGCTCTGGACGCTGCTCAAGGTCTTCGCTGTCTCGTTCGTGATCATCTGGCTGCGGGTCAGTTACCCGCGCCTACGCGAGGACCAGCTCCAGCGCCTCTGCTGGCTGGTGCTCGTCCCCCTCGCCCTGGCCCAGCTCGTCCTCACGGCCGCCGTCCGCCTCGCCCTCTGACGTCACCTCAGCGCAGCGGGGTGTGCGCCGGGTCGATCCGCTCGGCGGGTGGGGGCGGCGGGGGCGGGGTGCCGTCGCCGAACGGGCGGCCGCCCAGGGCTTCCCGGCCGTGCGGGGTGAGCCAGTTCGACAGGTCGGGGCCGAGCGGCACGATTCCGGTCGGGTTGATGTCCCGGTGCACCTCGTAGTAGTGCCGCTTGATGTGGTCGAAGTCGGTGGTGTCGCCGAAGCCGGGGGTCTGGAACAGGTCCCGGGCGTACGCCCACAGCACCGGCATCTCGCTGAGCTTGCTCCGGTTGCACTTGAAGTGACCGTGGTAGACCGGGTCGAAGCGGGTCAGCGTGGTGAAGAGCCGCACGTCCGCCTCGGTGATGGTGTCGCCGAGCAGGTACCGCTGCCCGGTCAGCCGCTCGGTCAGCCAGTCCAGCCGGTCGAAGAGCCGGTGGTACGCCTTCTCGTACGCCTCCTGGCTGCCGGCGAAGCCGCACCGGTAGACGCCGTTGTTCACGTCGGCGAAGACGACGGCGTTGACCTCGTCGATCTCGTCGCGCAGCCGCTCCGGGTACAGCTCCGGCGCCCCTTCCCGGTGGTACGCGGTCCACTCGGTGGACAGGTCGAGGCTCATCTGCGCGTAGTCGTTGGTGACCACCTGGCCGGTCGGCACGTCCACCAACGCCGGCACGGTGATGCCCCGCTCGTACCCCGGGAACCGCTTGAAGTACGCCTCGGCCAGCCGCTCGATGCCGAGCACCGGGTCCCGGCCGTCCGGGTCCAGGTCGAAGGTCCAGCTCCGGGCGTCGTGGGTCGGGCCGGCGACAGCCATCGAGATGGCGTCCTCCAGCCCGAGCAGGCGGCGGACGATGATCAGCCGGTTCGCCCACGGGCAGGCCCGGCTGACCGCCAGCCGGTACCGGCCCGGTTCCACCGGCCAGCCGTCCCGGTCGTCCGCGGTGATCCGGGTGGCGATGTAGCGCTGGTCCCGGGTGAACTCGCCACCCGGCTCCACGTACTTCCCGCCGGTCCGGTTCAGGACCTCGTCGCCGCTCTGGGTCACGGCACGACCTCAGCTCGCGACTGCGGGGCTCGCAACCCCGGCTCACTCCTCGCGCTCACGATGCCTCCTGACGGTGTCGTCCCGTCCCATCATGGTCGCTCCGGCGCGAGCGGGCAGGCCGAGCGCCGCGACTGGTGGAGGTGCGCCGGCGGCTAGGCTGCCGCGGTGACCGATCTGGAGGCGGCGGCCCGACGCTTCATCGCCGACGTGTGGAACGCCGGGCGGGAGGAGACGGCGTACGACCTGGTCGCCGAGGACTGTCCGGGGCTGGGCGGGACCGGCCCGGCGGCGATGCTCGCCTGGCACCGGGACCGCCGGGCCGCGTTCCCGGACCTGCGCTACAAGGTCGTCGAGGTGGTCGCCGCCGGGGACCGGGTGGCCGTGCACTGGCGGGCGGCGGGCACCCAGGCCGGGCAGTTCGGGCCGGTCCCGCCGACCGGCCAGGTGGTCAGCTACTCGGGGGCCACGTTCCTGCGCTTCGACGAGACCGGCCGGATCGAGGACGTGTGGAGCGTCAACGAGCTGTTCCAGCTCCTCCAGCAGCTCGGCGTGGAGATGCTTCCTCCGCTGCCCGGCGGCCGCGGCTGATCGGGTCCGCCCACCGGGCCTATCCGCCGGGTGGTGGTCGCGCGGGTCGAGGGCACAGGGCAGGATGGGCGGCATGAGCGAGCGGACCGAACGCAGCGTTCCCGGCGAAGGGCTGGTGAAGGGGCTGGCGGTCACGCTGAAGACGATGACCCGCCGCTCGACCACCCAGCAGTACCCGGACGTCGCCCCGGAGCTGCCACCTCGCTCCCGTGGCGTGATCGCGCTGCTGGAGGAGAACTGCACGGTCTGCATGCTCTGCGCCCGGGAGTGCCCGGACTGGTGCATCTACATCGACTCGCACAAGGAGGAGGTGGCGGTGCCCGGCGCCGCCCGCCCCCGCCAGCGCAACGTGCTCGACAAGTTCGACATCGACTTCTCGCTCTGCATGTACTGCGGCATCTGCGTCGAGGTCTGCCCCTTCGACGCCCTCTACTGGACGCCCGAGTTCGAGTACGCCGAGTACGACATCAAGGACCTGCTGCACGACAAGGACCACCTCGGCGAGTGGATGGCCACCGTCCCGCCGCCGCCCGCGCACGACCCGCACGGCGACCCGTCCAAGGAGGAGACCACCGCCGCGCGCAAGGCCACGGCTCCGGCCCGCCCTTCCGCCGTACGCCCTGAGCCCGGCCCCGCCGCCGGAGGCACGACCCCATGACGGGTGCGGACCTGCTGCTGCTCGCCCTCGGCGCGGTCGCGGTCGGCGCAGGCGTGCTGGTGGTGAGCACGAAACACCTGGTCCGGGCCGGCCTCTACCTGGTGGTCTGCCTGGGCGCGCTGGCCGGTGACTACCTGGTGCTCACCGCCGAGCTGGTGGCCTGGGTGCAGGTGCTGATCTACGTCGGCGCGGTGGTGGTGCTGCTGCTCTTCGCGGTGATGCTGACCCGGGCCCCGATCGGCGCTTCCGACGACCTGGACCGGCCGGGCTGGTCGGCCGCGCTGATCGGCGGCGGCAGCGGGCTGGGCCTGGCCGTGCTGCTGGTCGACGCGTTCCGCTGGTCGCGGGTGGAACTGCCCGCCGCGGGCACCGCCGATCGCCTCGGCGAGCAGGTCTTCCGCTCCTGGGTGCTGCCGTTCGAGGTTCTGTCGGTGCTGCTGCTGGCCGCCCTGGTCGGCGCGATCGTGCTCTCCCGCCCGGACATCGGCCGGTCCGGCCCGGGTGCGGCCACCGCCGACGGGGCCGGACCGGCCGT
>JBARAE010000054.1:0-9083 GCA_049791715.1 Micromonospora sp. | reverse complement strand
CTCGGTGACTCGGTCCTCCTGCTCGACAGAGCAGACGGTGCGCCCCTCGTCGTCTCCGATCCCCGGGAGGTGATCATCAGCCGGTCGTACCAGTCCAAACTCGAGGCCCTCCCGGAGGGTAGCGACGAGTACCACCGAGTCCTCCGAGACTTGCGCGCCAACCGGAACCAGCCGGGCGGCTTCTGGGTCGCCAAGGACGACCCGCGCGCGGCAGACGAGGCGATCACCGGAAGCTGTCCGATCTCCGGGCTGACCGGTGCCGTCCTGCTCAGCAACGGAGCCAGCCGCATCGTCGACCAGTTCCGGCTCACCGACTGGCCGGGGGTCATGGCCGTCCTGGCGTCGAGCGGACCCGCCGACATCATCCATCGGGTCCGGCAGGCGGAGGCGCGGCACGCGGTGCCTGCGGACGATGCGACGATCGCCCACTGCACTGAGCTGGGCGAGGCGTGACCGTGCCCGGCCGCCTGGCGTGGCACAACCTACCGCCGCCGACCACAGCTGGGTAGCTGTGGGCTGCCTGGCCGGGCCAGGTGGTCTTCTGGGGGCTGTGTTGGGGTGATGGGTGGGTGCGGCAGGTTTCGAACCTGCGACCCCTCGCTTGTAAGGCGATTCCGGCGAAGGTCGCAGCGTTCATCGCCGTCCAGGACGTCCAGGGTGACGCCTTGATTCGTCCGGCTGAGTCCACCGCCGGCCAACTCCGTTGATGTCTACTGCGGATGTCAACGCCCTGCGCATCGCGGCATGGCTGGATCTGCCTACCCCTACCTATCGGCCATCCCCTGGACGCGCTCCCGTGCCAAAGGGTCGGCGGACACGCGAAGGGGTAGTCCGGTCTTCGCGATTCGACTAGCCTGCTCCGGCGGTGACAGTCAACGCGGGGGGAACGGCCGATCGTGAAGTGCCCGAACTGCGGGACTCAACTTGATCATCTGGGACAGGGTCACACCTGCGTAAGCGCTCCGGCTCCGGCAGCCGGGCTGCCGCCGCGTTGGCAAGCAGCCCTCTGGGCGCTACTGGCGCTCGCCGTGCTGTTCGCGGGGCTGTCCCTGGTCCGTGCGGCGATCATCGCCGATCTGATCATCTCGCCGAGCAGCCAGGCGGTCACGGTGCTGTCGATCGCAGTGCCGTTGACTCTCTTCTTCGCCTTCCTGGCGTGGTCGAACCGAACGAAACGCGTCATCGATTCCCACGACTGCCCCGTCGCGATCGTCCGGAACTGGGCAGTTTCCTGCGGAAGCATCATCCTCTTCCTGTCGTACCTCCTGCCGATGAAGACCCCGGCGGGCTTTCATCTCGCACGGGCAGCCGGCGCGATCCTGCTCATCATCGGCGCACTGATCACCCGCAGCAGACTCGGGCGCTGGCTCGCTAACCCGACCGCCGCCACCGCAACTCCCGGCAGCCATCACGGCGCCAGGTCTGCATCGGCTGCTCCAGCCATGATCATCCCCGGCTCGATGATTCCGCAGTCCGCCTCGGGCGACGATGCGAACGGCAGGGTCAACCTACCGTTGGGGAACGATGATCCTCGGCGGAGCCAGCCGCAGCAGCCGCGGAGCGGGGCGCAGATCGTCGGAGTGCCGCTGTCTCCGGAGCCGCAGCCCGAGGACTGGAACGCTTCCCTCTGGGATCCAGAGGTCCAGGAAGACATCGAGCGGAGGCGTCGACGGGGCGGGTCGAACGTCTGATCCCCAATCCGTGATCATCAGAATATGAGTCAGTACTTTCAGGCGGGCGACCTCGTCCTGTGGAACCCTTCCAACCGAGTGGCCGAGTTGTTCGTCCGTACCAGCGAGGCGCTCGCTGAACTGGTTGACGTACCGACCGGGATCGGCCCCATGCGCGCCGACGACTATGAGATCGACCTCGATGTGTTCGTCGGCTTCGTGGATGCACTGGTCGCGCAGTACCTGTCGTCAAGCCACGCGATCCTCAGGTCCTTGCTGGAAGGCTTCACCGCCACCGCGCTCGTTATGGTTGACCGCGCCGGCCGAAATGTGCCCTCGCTCCAGGCCGCAGCCACGCTGGGCCCGAGGGACGTCTCGGTAGGCCCATTAGGGATCCGCCCGCTGGGCGACCCCGCGCGCCTCTACGAGCTCGCCAGCAAGCACGCCGCAGCCATGCCACGTTGACCACATCACGTGATCGTGTCCGCCCACCGGTCGAGAAAAAGGTGAGAGGGACGAGATGGTCCGCACTACACCACGCCCTCCCTGGAGGCACCGGACAGGCTCTTCCACATCACCCATGTCACGAGGACACATACACAGGTATGGCTCCAGTCGGACCGATCCCAGAGCACGGGCCAGTACCGCCCGGAGGTGTTGTTCCCGTGGGTCCAATACGTCTGCATGCCGTTCGTGCTGCGCGGTCTCTCGCTGCGCCGTGCCACGCAGGAGGAGTGGGCTCGCTTGAGCAAGCTGCACCAGCTGGTGCACGACCCGCGGTGGAGCCTCTACATACTCTCCCGCAGCCATGACTGGTTCATCGTGTCCGCCGCGCCACTGTGGGCGGAGGCGGATCTGAACTACGACGACAAGCCGGTGTTCTGGGGCTTCCCCAAGGACGACGACCGGCTGCCCTCAACGGGGAGTCTGGAGTAGCCCGCCACCGTCGCGGTGGGCTCAGCGGAAGGAGCGGCAATGGTGGACGTGTCGGTCGAAATACCAGCGCCCCTGAGCAAGGGCGTCATCTTTTGCGAGGTCGAGTGTGTCCGCGCGTGCTGCGGGATTGACGCCATCTCCACCGATCCCGCCCTTATCGAGGCGTGGTGCCGTCAGGTGGGGTCGGTCGCGGTGGTCGAGGCTCGGCTTCAACTCGCCGAGCTGATCGAGGTGGTCGAAGACAGCTCGCACCGCGTCACGTCGACCTTCCTGAACCACCGCACGCACGACGACGCCGCGCGGCGTCAGTTGCTGGACTTCCTGGCCGCCTTCGACGCGGGACTGGCGGCCGGCGACGCGTCGTGAGCGGTCGAGGTGGTCGATCCGAACTGATTCTTTGAGGCTACTTGTCAGCTTGGGAATCAGTTTGATCTACACCTTGAGTAAGCCGTGCTCCCTGGTAAGGGAGCACGGATCGTTCAGGTCCTAGGTGTCGAGATGCCCTTGCAGGCCGCCGTTGACCGCGTCGGGCATGCCGACCGAGCCACTCATCATGACTCAGTCGCAAGGGGACGTCCTGCTTCAAGTGCAGCACGGCCGGCATCCGTGACCATCGCCTTGGCCAGCACTGGCTCACCCGACTTCTCTAGAACGAAGCCTTGCTCAACTAGGTACGCCGTGACGTCAACGTGTTCACGGGACATGGGACGGATCTTCAGGGATTTAAGCGCGGGCAGTACTGCCACGTAGCCATCCTTGTCGGGGCCTTCCTCGACAAGCTTGCCCAATACCGACAAACCCAGGGCGCGTAGCTGGTCAGGAGGAAGCTGAGGAGAATTCTTGACCATCGCGCGTAACTGCCTACCCTTCCGCAGCCCCATAAGCACCATGACCGCCAGGAAAGCGGCGAAAACCACTACCCACACAAGCAGTTTCCCATATCTACCCTTCACTGATACCAATGGCACGAGGCAGGCCAGAATAAGCCCTACCTCGTTGGCACAGCAGCACGCCCTTCAGCACTCACCCTCCCCTGCCATCCCGATGCTCCTATGGATCGTCAAGCCAAGCAGGTGGGCGCGGCGAGGGTCGCCGGTTCTCGGGCCGCGTCTAACGGTTGGGCTGCGTGGGGTGGCCTGAGCTCCGGTCGTGGCGCTGCTCAGCGTCCGGGTTCTCGGAGACGCTCGGCGGGGTAGTAGGGACGCTATGCCGCAGGGTGACGGGTCGACGGGCAGTAGGTTCAATACGTATCCCGATGCCACAGCCGGGCAGCGGGCGACGGCGGTCGTCATCGCCCTGGTTGCCGCGGTGCCGGCTGGTCTTCTCTGCGCTTGGCTGGCCGCTTCGCTGCTGAGCGAGGCTCACTGGCTGCTCCAGACGCTGGTTTACGCCGTCATCGGTCTCATCGTCGGCGGTGGAGTGCTCGGATTGCTGGCGAAGCTCCATGCTCGCGGCAAGCGCTAACACGGGCGGCGCCACCGCCATCCGACTGACGCTCAGTGGTTAGGGCGGCGAAGTCGGCCCGTAGGGCCGCGTAGACGTCACGGACGATGTAGCGCTTCAAACAGCGAAGGATCTCCTGCTTGCTGAGGCCTTCGCTGGTGCGTCGTTGCAGGTAGGCGCGGGTCCGCTGGTCGTAGCGCATGCGGCACAGTGCGATGGTGTGTAGGGAGTGGTTGGCACCGCGGTCCCCTCCTCGGTGCAGGCGGTGGCGGCGCACCCGTCCGGAGCTGGCCGGGATCGGTGCTGCGCCGCAGAGATGCGCCAGGGCTGCTTCCGAGCGCAGCCGGTCGGGGTTGTCGCCGGCCGTGGTGAGCAGTTGAGCGGCGACGTCGGTGCCGACGCCGAACAGGGCGCTGGTGCGGGGTACGGCCTGGCGGACCAGCGGTGCCAGATGCCGGTCGAGGGCGGTGATCTCCTCGGTGAGGGCGCTGACCCGACGGGCGAGTCCGGCCAGCGCGGCAGCGGTGGCCTGTTCCGGGTCGTTGAGCCGGGCCGGATCGACGGCAAGTGCGGCGCAGCGGCTGACCAGGACGGCACCGCTGAGCTCGGGCAACTGGGCCCGCAGACTCTCGGGAGCGGCGGCGACCAGGCCGCGCATCTGATTGATGGCCGCCGTGCGGGCCTTGACGGCGCCTTGGCGGGCCACTCGCAGGGCGCGGATGGCTCCACGGGTCCAGTGCGGGTCTTCGGCGTGCCCATGGCGGTGCCGGCGAGGGTGGCCCTGGCGGCGGCGATGGCGTCGATCGGGTCGGACTTGCCCTTGGTCCTGCGGGTCCTGCGGTCAGGGCGGTCGACCTCGACGACGGTGACCTTGTGACTGGCCAGGTGCCGGGCGAGGCCAGCACCATAGCTGCCGGTGCCCTCTACCCCGACGGCGAGGAGGCGGCCCAAGGAACGCATCCAGGCCAGCAAGTCGGCATAGCCGTCGCTGGTCGCGGGGAACTCGGCATCGGCCAGGAGCCCGCCCGTGCTGTCGATGATCGCCGCGTGGTGGGTGTCCCGGTGGGTGTCGACGCCACCGATGACCGAACGCTTCTTGGCTGCCATGCTGGTGAGGTCCGCCTTTCCCGAATGCGTCGAGATCTGTGGACACGTCACCGGTCAGGCAGAGCGGACAACACAGTGGTGGGCGGCTCTCGCACAGGCTCCTATCAGGTCACGACGCCTGGCCGGTGACATGCAGCTGCCGGGGCCACCGAGCCGGCCGACGAATCGGGATGAGGACAGCAACCGTCGGTCTGCCGGCGAGTCAGACCAGCCCGGCGACCCACCCCACCATCCTCACTGTCTGCCGTCGACCCGCCCTCCTGGGGAGCGGGCCGTCGCCCGGCTCGCCACGTCAAGACGGCCTTGACGCACGGTCGGACGCTGGCGGGCCGGGCGGTGGTCCGCTCGGCTTGCCCGGGTTGATGGCAGACGGGATGGCCCGCGCAACCACCCACGGACCGCAACGCGCCGACGGGGTTGCAACCATCTCGGAGCCCGAGCGCCCCCGCCGGAGGCGCAGTAACCGCAACCCCGCGACCGCCGCCAGCTCGCCGACGTGGCCGGCGTGCGCTCCTCTACGCCGCGCGGGCTCGTGGCCGCGCGGTCCGGCCGGCTGCCGGCCCACCACCTCACCCGTCAACGGTCTGTCGTTCTGCGGCGGCCCCTTGGGCTTCTCGCTTCCGCGCCAGCCGCCGGGCGTGTTGCGTGGCCGGAGTCGGAGCGCCAGCGGAGCGACGGACGCGCGCCCAGGCGGCGGCGCGTGCGGCCCGTTGCGGGCCGCATTGAAGACGTACAGAAACTTTGAACAGCCAGCCGGCAGCCCGGCGGTCGAACGTGTGTTCGACTAGGTCTCCGTTGTCTGTAGTGTGCGGAAATGACAAGAAGCGAGCGGCTCGCGGAGCAGCTGGACCGGCACTGGCACAAGAACCTGCGGCCGCGGCTGGATGGTCTTACCGATGAGGAGTACTTCTGGGAGCCGGTGCGCGGCTGCTGGAGCATCCGCCCACGTGACACGTCGGCCGCACCGATGTCGGCAGGTTCGGGTGAGTGGACGGTGGACTCCGCGTCCCCTGACCCCGTGCCGGCGCCGGTGACCACGATTGCCTGGCGGCTGGCACACATCATCGTCTCGTGCCTGGGCTATCGGGTCGGATGGCACTTCGGCGGCCAGGACGTCGACTTCCAGACATTCGCCTACGCGGGGACCTCTGACGAGGCGCTAAAACAGCTCGATGAGATGTATGGGAGATGGAACGCGGGGGTCCGCGAACTCTCGGACGCTGAACTGGAGAATCCACCCATGGTGGGTCCCGAGCGGTTTCCCATGGAGGGCATCGTCCTGCACGTCAACAGGGAGCTGATCCATCACGGCGCCGAGATTTCCCTGCTGCGCGACCTCTACCGCTGGCAGGACGGAGCCGCACCGCGCCGAATATGACTTTTCGGTAACCGCCGCACGTTGTTCAGGCCATCGCCCGGCACGCCGACGTGAAGATCACCCTCAAGATCTACTCGCACGCCAACCTTGACGTCATGCGGCAGGCGCTCGGCAAGCTCGACGGGCGGCTCTCGTCGCCTCGTGGCTGTCACCGCCCCGGGATCTGATCTTCTTGGGACGGTTTTTGCTGGTGAAGATGGGTGGGCGCGGCAGGTTTCGAACCTGCGACCCCTCGCTTGTAAGGCGAGTGCTCTCCCACTGAGCTACGCGCCCGGAACGCCCCGTACGGCGGGCCGGAGGCTGGCAAGCTTACCTGCCGGCCACCGGCCCGGTCGAACGGCGTGCCTGGGGTGGGATCAGGCGGCGGCCTCGGCGAGCGCCTTGCGCCAGCCTTCCTGGTCGCGCGCCTCGCCCGGCATGTTCATCTCCGCGAAGCGGACCACGCCGGCCTTGTCGATCACGAACGTGCCCCGGTTGGCGATGCCGGCGACGTCGTTGAACACGCCGTACGCCTGGGCCACGGCGCCGTGCGGCCAGAAGTCGGCCAGCAGCGGGAACTGGTAGCCCTCCCGGTCGGCCCAGATCTTGTGGGCGTAGACCGAGTCGACGCTGACGGTCAGGACCTGAACGTTTTCGTTGACGTACTCGTTGAGGTTGTCCCGCACCTCGCACAGCTCACCCTGGCAGATGCCGGTGAAGGCGAGCGGATAGAAGACCAGCAGCACCGTGCGCTTGCCGCGGAAGTCGGAGAGCCGGACCTCCTGGTTGTTCTGGTTCTTCAGCACGAAGTCCGGCGCCTCGGCGCCAACCTCGATGGGCATGCGAGCTCCTCGGGTCGGGGTCTGGAGATGATCAGCCTGCCATATCCGGCGGGCGCCGCCGGGCCGGGACGCTCGGCTACTTGCGGCCCTTGGAGCCGCGCCGCAGCACGAGGCGGGCGCCGCTCCAGTCGCGGCCGGCGTTGATGGTGGAGGTCTGCTGGAGGCCGGCGGTCTGCGCGCTTTCCGCGACCTCGCTGGGCTCGACGTGACCTTCCCGGCCGGCCTTGGGCGTCAGGAGCCACACCACGCCGTTGTCGGCGAGGGGCCCGAGGGCGTCGACGAGGAGCTCGAACAGGTCACCGTCGCCGTCGCGGTACCAGACGAGCACCGAGTCGACCACCTCGTCGGTGTCCTCGTCGACCAGCTCCCCACAGCGGTCGGTCAGGGCGTCCCGGAGATCCTGGTCGACGTCGTCGTCGTACCCCATCTCCATGACGACCATCCCCGGCTCGATCCCGAACCGGTCCGCCAGGCTGCGTACCCCGTCGGCGGCCTGACCAGCGGTCGCGCTCACTGTCGCGTGCCTCCTCATCTCATCCCTGCTCGCGGCGTCGTACGACACCGTCGCGCCAAGTCCACACAGTTGTGGCTCCCCGCGCAAGTGGCGCACCGGGTGGAACGGAATTTACCGTGCCAGCAGCGTACGGGCACCCTGGGTAATGGCTTCCTCGGAAACCAGGACGTGCCCTGCTGCCGGACCTAATGGTACAAACGAGTCAACTCCGGCGACCCGCCGCGCCGCGCCGACGTATCCCGCGTCGACCAGCGCGGCGAGCACACCCTCCCCCACCCCACCAGAGCGGCGGGTCTCGTCGACGACCAGCACCCGCCCGGTCACCGAGGCCTCCCGGATGATGTCCGCGACCGGTAGCGGAGCGAGCCAGCGCAGGTCCACCACCCGGGTGCCGATCCCCTCGTCGGCCAGGGTCGCCGCCGCCCGCAGGGACATCCGCACCCCGTTGCCGAAGGTGATGATCGTGACATCCTCGGCCGAGCCGACCCCGTACACCCGGGCCCGGCCGATCGGCACGTGACCGCCGGCCCAGGCGCCGGGCTCGGCGTACTCCCCCAGCCACTCGCCGTCGCCGTCGGAGTAGAGGTCGCGGGTGTGGTAGAGCGCGACCGGCTCCAGGAAGACGCAGACGCTGCCGTCCACCGCCGCGGCGGCCAGGCAGGTGCGCAGCATGGGCGCGGCGTCGTCCGGCCGCGCCGGCACCGCGATCACCAGGCCGGGCACGTCCCGCAGTACGGCCACCGAGTTGTCGTTGTGGAAGTGCCCCCCGAACCCCTCCTGGTACGCGAGCCCGGCGACCCGCACCACCATCGGGTTGCGGAAGGCACCCGAGGAGAAGAACTGCATGGTGGCCGCCTCGCCCCGCAGCTGGTCCTCCGCGTTGTGCAGGTACGCCAGGTACTGGATCTCGGGCACCGGCAGCAGCCCGGCGATCCCAGCGCCGAGGCCGAGCCCGAGGATCGACGTCTCGTCGAGCAGGGTGTCGAAGACGCGGGCGGCGCCGAACTTGTCCCGCAGCCCCTTCGTCACCCCGTACACCCCGCCCTTGGCGGCGACGTCCTCGCCGAAGACGGCCATCCCGGGGTGGTCCAGCATCCCGTCGGCCAGCGCCGCGTTGATGCTCTGCGCCAGGGTGAGCGGGCCGGCCAGCTCCGGCGGCTTGCCGCCGAACAGCTCGGCCCGCGCACCCGCGTTCGGCCCGGCCGCCCGGGCCG
>JBARAE010000053.1:0-3350 GCA_049791715.1 Micromonospora sp. | reverse complement strand
CTACGACGTGACGTACTTCTTCTACGAGGCCGAGGAGATCGAGTCGAAGTACAACGGGCTCACCCTGGTCGCCGCGGCGCATCCGGAGTGGCTGGAGGCGGACTTCGCGGTGCTGCTCGAGCCGACGTACGGGATCGTCGAGGCCGGCTGCCAGGGCACCATGCGGTCGGTCGTGTCGACCACCGGGGTGCGAGCCCACTCGGCCCGCTCCTGGCACGGGGTGAACGCGATCCACGCGGCCGGTGAGGTGCTGCGCCGGCTGCAGGCGTACGAGGCGCGTCGGGTCACCATCGACGGCTGCGACTACCGGGAGGGCATGAACGCGGTCCGGATCCACGGCGGGGTGGCCGGCAACGTGGTCCCGGACCGGTGTGAGATCGAGGTCAACTACCGCTTCGCGCCGGACCGTACGCCGGAGCAGGCGGAGGCGCACCTGCGCGAGGTCTTCGAGGGCTTCGACCTGGTGGTGACCGATGTGGCGGCCGGGGCGGCGCCCGGGCTCGAGGCGGCCCCGGCCCGGGAGTTCCTGGCCGCGGTCGGCGCCGCGCCGATCGGCAAGCTGGGCTGGACGGACGTGGCCCGGTTCGCGGCGATGGGCATCCCGGCGCTGAACTTCGGCCCCGGCGACCCCAACCTCGCCCACCACAAGGACGAGCACGTGGAGCTCACCAAGATCCGGGACGGCGCGGCCACGCTGCACCGCTGGCTGGCGTCCGCCTGATCGGGCCGGATGCGGTCAGGAGGTCTGCGTCGGTGGACGCAGACCTCCTGACAGGTCACCCGGTGGCCCGGTCAGCCGGTCGTCGCGAGGGACGCCTCCGTCTCGGTGGGCTCGCCGGTGAGGTCGGTGGTGTGGACTTCCAGTTGGCGGGCGCGGCGGCGCTCCGCCACCACGTCGCGGATCCGTCGCTGCATCTGCCGGCGGATCCGGACCCTCTCGTTGTTGCTGATCACGCTTGCTCCTCCCCCGAAGGCGCGCGCCGGGGCATGCCCCGTGGTGAATAGTAAGACGTACGGGCGACGGAATTAGTTGCCCAAGATCGCGAACAAATTCCCCGGCTCGGCCGGCCGCACACCCCGTGCCCCCGGCTCCACTACGGTGGCTCCCATGAGCGAGAGCAACGGGCGCCAGCAGCCCGGCCGCGACCCGGGACGGGAGCGGCACCGGGGCGCTGTCACGCTCCGCCGCGGCGCCATCCCGACCAGCACCGCCGACCAGCGGTTGCTGGATTCGCGCGGGCGCGGCGACTGGAAGACCAAGGACGCCTGGCGGGCGCTGCGGATCCTGTCGGAGTTCGTCGAGGGCTTCGACACCCTGGCCGACCTGCCGCCGGCGGTCAGCGTGTTCGGTTCGGCCCGCAGCAAGCCGGACAGCCCGGAGTGCCGAATGGCCGAGCAGTTGGGCGCCGCCCTGGCCCGCGCCGGGTACGCGGTGATCACCGGCGGCGGCCCCGGCGTGATGGAGGCGGCCAACCGAGGCGCCAGCGAGGCGGGCGGGCTCTCCGTCGGGCTCGGCATCGAGCTGCCGTTCGAGCAGGGCCTCAACGACTGGGTCGACCTGGCCATCGACTTCCGGTACTTCTTCGCCCGCAAGACCATGTTCGTCAAGTACGCCCAGGCGTTCGTGGTCCTGCCCGGCGGCTTCGGCACGATGGACGAGCTCTTCGAGGCTCTCACGCTGGTGCAGACCGGCAAGGTGACCCGCTTCCCGGTGGTGCTGATGGGCACCGACTACTGGGGCGGGCTGATCGACTGGCTGCGCGACACCATGGCCGCCGAGGGGAAGATCGGCCCGGTCGACCTGGACCTGATCTGCCTCACCGACGACGTCAACGACGCGGTCCGGCACATCGTGGAGGCCGAGGCGGTGCTCTCCGCCGAGCAGGAGGCGATCCGCGAGGAGGCGGTGGCGCGCGCCGAGGCGGACCAGCGCGCCGCCGCCGACGAGGGCGGGAAGGGCTGACCGTGGCGGCGATCTGCGTGTTCTGTGCGTCCTCCCGTACCCTCGACCGGCGCTGGCTGGAGCTGGCCGCCGAGACCGGAGCGGAGGTCGCCCGGCGGGGGCACACGCTGGTCAGCGGCGGTGGCTGCGTCGGGATGATGGGCGCGGTGGCGGACGGCGCCCGTGCCGCGGGCGGCCCCACCCTCGGCGTGATCCCGCAGGCCCTGGTCGACCTGGAGGTCGCCGACCTCGCCTCCGACGAGTTGCTGGTCACCGACGGCATGGCCAGCCGCAAGACGGTGATGATCGAGAAGTCGGACGCCTTCCTCACCCTGCCGGGCGGCCTCGGCACCCTCGACGAGCTCTTCGAGGTGTGGACCACGGCCACGCTGGCCATGCACGCCAAGCCGATGGTGCTGGTCGACGCCGACGGCTTCTACCGCCCGCTGGTCGACTGGCTGCACAGCCTCGCCGATCGGCACTTCCTCAAGCCCGCCGGCCGCGACCTGCTCATCGTGGTCGACTCCGTCCCGGCAGCCCTGGACGCCCTCGAATCCCGCCTGACCTGACGGCCTGGCGTGTCGTACCGGCGTGGTGGGATGAGCTGATGCAGGCGTACCGGTTGGTGCGTCGGTCCGCCGACGCGGCGACGGGGGTCCCCCGCGCCGGCGGGGCGAGGCAGGGGGTCGGTCAGCCCGGTGGGGTGACCGAATCGGAGCCGCGATCCGGGGGGTCGGCGGGCGATGCCGCGCACCCCCGGCGGGACGATCCGCTGCAGGCCGAGGTGGTCGCGCACGCCGGCGGGCCGATGCTGGTGGTCGGCGGACCGGGCACCGGCAAGACCAGCACGCTGATCCACGCCGTGGCCGCCCGCGTCGCCGAGGGCGTCGACCCCGAGCGCATCCTGGTGCTCACCTTCAGCCGCCGGGGCGCCACCGACCTGCGCCACCACATCGAGGCGCGGATCGCCGGGGACGGGCACCGGGTGGTCCGCGAGCCCCTGGTACGCACCTTCCCGGCGTACGCCTTCGGGCTGCTCCGCCGGGCCGCGGCCGAGCGGGGCGAGCCGTCCCCACGCCTGCTCACCGGCCCCGAGCAGGATCTGATCATCCGCGAGCTGCTGGACGTGGTCGGCGAGGAGCCGGAGGACGACCCGGTCGGCTGGCCGGAGGACCTGCGGCCGGCGCTGCGCACCCGGGCCTTCGCCGCCCAGCTCCGCGACCTGCTGATGCGCGCCGCCGAGCGCGGCGTCGGCCCGGTGGAGCTGGCCCGGCTGGGGGAGAAGCTGGGCCGCGCCGACTGGCCGGCCGCCGCGCGCTTCCTCCGGGAGTACGTCGCCGTCCTCGCCCTGCGCGACGTCAGCAACCGCGGTTCCATCGCGTACGACCCGGCCGAGCTGGTCCGGGCC
>JBARAE010000052.1:0-3468 GCA_049791715.1 Micromonospora sp. | reverse complement strand
GGGGTACGCGGTGCCGGCCGGGCGGGGGTACGCGGTGCCGGCCGGGCGGGGGCGGCCGCCTCCTCCGGCGGTAGGCCGAGGGCGGCCTCGGAGCCCAGCCGGCGACGCAGGGTGTTCAAAGCGCGGGAGGTCTGGCTCTTGACGGTGCCCGGGGAGATCTCCAGCAGGGCCGCGGTCTGCGCCTCCGACATGTCCTCGTAGAAGCGGAGCACCAGCACGGCCCGCTGCCGGGCGGGCAGCGCGCTCAGGTGCCGCCAGAGGGCGTCCCGGTCGAGCTGCTGCTCGATCTCGTCGACACCGGGGCGTTCCGGCAGGATCTCGGTGGGCCGTTCACCGTGCCACCGGCGCCGCCACCAGCTCGTGGAGGTGTTGACCAGCACCCGGCGGGCGTACGGCTCGATGGCCTCGATCCCGCCGTGCCGCTTCCACGCCAGGTACGTCTTGGTCAGCGCGGTCTGGAGCAGGTCCTCGGCGGTCGCCCAGTCCCCGGCGAGCAGGTACGCGGTGCGCAGCAGGGCACCGGAGCGGGCCGCGACGAACTCGCGGAACTCCTCCTCCAGGGGGTCCCTGCTCGCCACCGCTCACCTCCGCGCCCGTCCTCCCTGGCAGGCTGCCATGGCCGGGCGGGTCGGGTCGACGGCAAATGGTGTGCAGTTCATCCGATGTTCGGACGAAAAGCTTCACGCACCGTCGTCGGCCTTGGCCTCGTCCGCCTCCTTGCCCAACCGCGCCTCGACGGCCTGCGGCTCGTACATCTCTTCCACCACTCGCAGGTAGAGCTCGTTCGGGTTGGGCAGATTCTTGATCTCGCGGAGTGCCTGCTCCTGGCCGGCCGACTCCAGCACGAAGGTGCCGTAGTTGAGCGCCCGGCCGGACGGCGTCTGCTCGTACTTCATGTCGGTGACCCGGACCAGCGGCATCATCGCGACCCGCCGGGTGATGATGCCGTTGACCACCATCACCCGCTTGTTGGTGAGGATGAAGCGGTCGTACCACCAGTCGGCGACCCGCCACGCGACCCAGCCCATCACCGCGAACCAGAGCAGAACCGCGACGGTGGTCAGCGCCCCGACGTCCCGGCCGGCCAGGAAGCCGGACAGGTAACCGAGGATGAAGGTCGCCGCCACGCCGATGATGATCGGGGTGGAGAGGTGGATCCAGTGCCGCTTCCACTCGCCCCGGTACCGCTCGGTGGGGAAGAGGTAGCGGGCGACCAGCGAGCTGGGCTCGTCCTCCAGGGGGAGCACCCGGCGGGGCGGCGCGCCGGCGGCGTCGGCACGCAGCCCGGCCAGCTCGTCCTCGGAGATCTGCGGCGGCTGGTAACCGGCCTCCGGATCCCGGATCCAGGCCCGGCCGGAGCGACCCTCGCCCGCGTAGCCCGGCCCGTCGCCGAAGGAGGCCTCGTCCGAAAGGGAGGGACCGCCACCATAGGCCGAGCCCGCGCCGAAGCCCGGACCGTCGTCGGGGTCGATGCGGGGGATGGGCTCGGTGTCGCGCTCCCGGCGCTCCCGGTCGGGGTCGTCGGGGTCGAAGGGCGGGCCGCCGGGGCTTCCCATCGGTGGCTAGGCCACGAGGCTGGTGAAGAAGTCGCCGAAGCCCTGGGCGATGTCCATGATGCCGCCGCCGAGCGACTTCGCGACGTCCGCGGCGGAGTTGGGCCGGTACGCGATAAAGAAGATCAAGAATGCGACCAGGGCCCAGGTGAGGACCTTCTTGACCATGTGGGCCATCCTCTCGCGCGGCGCCGGGCCCCATTGTCACCGGGGGTACCCAGAGTATCAGTGCGGTGTCGTAGAGTGAATATCCGCGTCCGTTCCCCGAGCCGGCCCGGCGGGCCGGTCAGGCCTTGCCGTGCAGGTACGGGGATGGTGCGCCGTACACGAGTTCGGGCGGAGTCCACTCGGTGAGGTCGTGCAGCACGACTTCTTCCGCGAGGAGGTGACCCGCACTCGCCGGCCAGGCTATCGCATGAAGCCACATACCCCGAGCCTCGCCGGCGTACGCGCTTCGATCTGTCGGCGAATTCACCAGCCACAGTGGAGTGGGATGACCACCCACCCTGATCTTGGCGTGCGCGACGCGTTCCGGGTGACCTGGGCCGGGATCGGTCAGCGCCTCCGCGAGCTGCGGTCCCGGGTCCAGGCCGGGCATTCCGGCGAAGCGGGTGCCCAGCCCGACGCCCGGCTCCTCGGCCACGAACAGCAGGTCGGCCGGTCCACCATCGAGCGGGGCCGGGCCGGCGCAGGCGACCGCGGTGGCCCGCACGCCGGTGCGGTCGTCCCCGGCCCAGGCGACTCCGGTCAGCGTCCACCCCGGCGGCAGCGGCCAGGGGCACCAGAGCGGAACGCCGGGCCGGTCGGGCAGCTCGGCGTCGGCGGAGATCCGCTCCACCACGCTCGCCACGATCTCGGCACCGATGTGCTCGGGCACGTGCAGCGGGGGAACCGGCCCGCAGCGCACGCACCGTGACTCACTGTGCATCAGGTCCGGTTCTCGGACCGGGCCCGCGCACCTGGGACAACTCACCGCGACACTCACATCTTCACCGTCACCCCGCACCGGCGGCCCGTCAAGCGGAGCGGGCGGACCGGGGCCGATTCAGTCCGGCGGCGGGCCGGCGTGCGACCGGATCCAGGCGTGCATCGCGACACCACTGGCCACCCCGGCGTTGATCGAGCGGGTCGAGCCGTACTGGGCGATCGAGAAGAGCTGGTCACAAGCGGACCGGGCGGCATCCGACAGGCCCGGACCCTCCTGCCCGAAGAGCAGCACGCAGCGCCGCGGCAGAGTGCTGGTCTCCAACGGCTTAGAGCCGGGCAGGTTGTCGATGCCGACCACGGGCAGCCGCTGCGCCGCGGCCCACCCGGCGAACTCCTCGATCGTCGGATGGTGCCGGACGTGCTGATAACGGTCGGTCACCATGGCTCCCCGCCGATTCCATCGGCGCCGGCCGACGATGTGCACCTCGGCGGCGAGGAAGGCGTTCGCGTTGCGGACCACCGTGCCGATGTTGAAGTCGTGCTGCCAGTTCTCGATCGCCACGTGGAAGTCGTGCCGGCGGCGGTCGAGGTCGGCAACGATCGCCTCCCGCCGCCAGTAGCGGTAGCGGTCGACGACGTTGCGCCGGTCACCCTCCGCGAGCAGCTCCGGGTCGTACCGCGGGTCGTCCGGCGGGTCACCGGGCCACGGTCCCACACCCACGTCGAACTGTTCGTCGGTCACGGTCTCCAGAGCGTACGGCCCGGGCCGGGCCGCACCGAGGCGAGGGCTCGACGGCCGCCGGGAAGGCTGTCGCATGTCTGTCACGGTCGGGGCCCCCGGGACCCCTCGCCGCTGCGTACGATTCGGCCACTGACGGGGGGGTGCGCGATGGCCGCACGGATTCGACGGGCCGCGACGGCGGTGCTGCTCACCGGCCTGGCAGCCGCCGGGTGCGGTCCGACCAGCGGCACCGCCGCGCCGGAGGGC
>JBARAE010000051.1:0-3833 GCA_049791715.1 Micromonospora sp. | reverse complement strand
CCCAGAAGTCGCGGTTGAACCGCTCCTTCAGTTCGGCCGCCTCCCGTTCGAGGCGGTCGGCGTAGGCGGGGTCGTTCCAGAACTCGCGGGCCAGCCGGGCGCCGCGGATCTTGGCGTCGTAGGCGTAGCCCTGGATTTCACAGGTAGCGCGGGGGAGGCTGGGCAGTCGGCCGTCCCGGAAGGAGATGCCGTCCCAGGAGTCCTTCCAGCACTGGTTCTCCAGCCCGTTCTTCTCGTTGCGGCGCTGGTACCAGACGTAGCCGTCGCCCATGATGTCGCCGTACTCGTCGATCCAGTCCAGCGCGGCTCTCGCGGCCCGTTCGAGGAGCCGCACTGCGGTGGCGTCCCCGCTCCACCGCTCGTACTCGTCGAGCAGGATCACGTAGAGCGCGGTCGAGTCGGCGCTGCCGTAGTACGGCGAGTGCGGCTGCTCCTCGAAGCCGGTCGTCTCCCCGTACCGCAGTTCGTGGAGGATCTTCCCCGGCTCCTCCTCGCGGAAGTCGTCGAGGATCACGCCCTGCGTCAGCGCCAGCAGGCGCAGCGTCGTGGCCGCGAGGTCGGGCGCGAACGGCAGCGCCTGCAGGCTGGTGAGGATGCTGTCCCGACCGAAGATCGCCATGAACCACGGCAGGCCGGCGGCGGGCAGGGCGTGTCCGCGGCCGGTCACCGGCATGAAGCGCAGCGCGGCCAGATCGACCAGGCTGCGCCGGTAGGTCATCGCCAACTTCGGGGAGGCGGAGGTCAGCCTCGGTGCCTCCGCGAGCCAACGGTCCAGGTCCTCCTGCATCTGGATCTTGGTCCGACCGGGTCTGCCCTGCAGGGTTTCCCGGAGGTCACGCCCGTCCACGCCCAGCGTGCTCACGTGCACGTCCGTGACCCACCGCCCGTGCGGTTCGAGGCGGAGGTCGTACGTCATTCCCCGCTCGTCGACCTGGGCCGGCGCGCTGGAGGAGATCAAGGTCTCCCGGCGGAACGTCTCCCGCTGATATCCGAGTCGCAGGCACCCGTCTTCGATCTGGGTGTAGTAGGTACCCCGCTTGTTGCTCACGTCCTTGATTTCGAAGAGGTCGGCGAAGTCGCTCTCGATGTCGATCCGGATGCGCAGGTCGGCGGGCTCGGGCTCGTGGTTGATCACCGTCAGCCGCTCGGTGAAGCTTGCGCCGACGGTGCGTTCGCGGATGGCGGACACGCTGATGTCGACGAGCGGGGAGGGGACGGTCGGGACGACGAAGAAGCGGCTCTCGAAGTAAGCGACCTCCTCGACGCTGAGCGGGTTGACCCGTTCGCCGTTGATGGACAGGATCCATTTAGACAAGAATCGGGTGTCGAACGAAAAGAGACCGGTCGGGATGGCCGGGGCCGCGTCGATGTCGCCGGTCTCGTCGCTGACCACGAAGGTGTTGCCGTCCAGCAGTCGGACGAGTCCGTCGCTCATGTCGAGCCTCTTCGCTCGTGGACGAACTCCCGAGGGTGGTGGGCACCGGGCGGCCCCGGCATCACCCGCTGCAGGAGACGGGCCAACTGCCGGTCGCCTTCGACCCTCAGTTCATTGCGCACCCACGCCGCGTAGATCTGCGACCGGCCGGTGGCGATCCGGTCGAAGGCCGCTCGGGCGCCCCTCACGACGCAGTCGGCCCCGCTGACGTCCCGGGAGACGCGGATGTCGCCCCGATTGATCACCAGCAACCAGTGGTCGACCTCGTGGTCGTGTTCGAGGTCGAAGCGGATGGTGCCGCTGGCCTCCTCGAGGAGGCGTTCGTGGCCGCGACGGCCGAGTGTGGCGAAGAAGTCCGCGGTGGGATTCGACATGAGCCTCCCTCCAGCAGTTCCCGAGATCCCGCGAGCCATCAACTCACCATCACCGGGGGCCGGGGTCGGCCGCATCACCCTCATCGGGTGAACTTGCGGCCCCGTCCGCGGTCGCCGGCAGATCTCATCCTTTCCGGGTGAGGTCACGGCACCGCGTTGTGAGTGATGCTGCCTCTTGATCGGTGGATGCCTGCGGAGGTGGTGCCATGTCGGAGACGACCCGGAAGTTCTTCGAGGCGATCGAACGCCACGGCCACGAACGCCTGCTGAAGAAGACAAACGGCACCATCCGGTTCGACCTCGAACACGACCACGAGATCGACCACTGGTACGTGGACATCCGCGGGGGTGCGGTCCGGGTATCCCAGCGCAACAGCGACGCCGACACCGTCATCCGTGCCGACAACGCCTTCTTCGACCGCATGGTCCTCGGCGAAGCCAAACCCCTTACGGCGTGGTTGCGGAACGAGATCACCAGCGAAGGGAAATTCCGGTTCATCGTCCTGCTGGAGCGGCTGTTCGCACCTCCGCCCGGCGCGCGACACCCGCGGGCCCTGGCCGGTGAGCGTGGGGGGCGCAGATGAAGACGGACCTGGTCAGGATCCTCGACGGCAACATCTTCGTGTTGAGCGACGGCAGCGGCGACATCGAGGCGAAGCTCACCGTGCCGTGCGGGTTCTTCTCCTTCGACACGCGGTTCCTGTCGGTGTGGCGGCTGACCGTCAACGGTGAACGGCTGAGCACGCTGGCCATGGATGACCCGTCCTATTTCGAGGTGCGTTTCTTCCTGGTGCCCGGTGCCCCCACCCACTACGTCGACGCCAAGGTGTCGGTCATCCGGGAGCGGTCGGTGGCCGGTAGCTTCGAGGAGCAGTTGACGGTGCTCAACCACTCGGGGGAACCGGCCGAGTTGACCGTCCGCGTGGACGCGGACTGTGACTTCATCCCGCTGATCGTGGTGGGACAGGGGCATAGGTCGTCCGGCCGGCTGTACCGGCGCGTGGAGAACGGACGCCTGCACATCGGCTACGAGCGGGAGAAGTTCTGGCGGGAAACGGTCATTTCCACCACCGAGCCGGCGCAGGTCGACGAAGGCGGGCTGACGTTCCGCATCCGGATCGCCCCCCACGGGCAGTGGACCACGATGCTGCACGTCCGGGGCCTCGTGCTGCGCCCGGACGGTGAGGACGTTCGAGACCATGTCCATCCCGGCCGCCACCGCCGCAACAGGTCCCGGCTTCAGTGGGATCTCGAGCAGTGGCTCGGCAAGGCACCGCAGCTCACCTGCGACTGGGAAGCACTGGAGCGGACGTACCAGCGTTGTCTGGTCGATCTTGCCGCGCTGCGGTACTCGCCGCTGACGCTGCCGGTCGAGGCGATGCCCGCGGCGGGCCTGCCGTGGAACGCGACCCTCACCGGCCGTGACCCCATTGTGGCCAGCCTGCAGGCGTTGCCGTTCGCATCCGACCTCGCCGTCGCCACCCTGCGCATGCTCGCCATCGACCAGGGCTCCGAGCTCGACGACTTCCGGGATGAGGAGCCGGGCAAGATCTTGCGCGAGTTCCGCTACGGGGAACTGGTAGCGTTCGAGGAACGCCCACAGTCGCCCTACTACGGCGCCGCTGACACCACCCCGCTCTTCGTGATCCTGCTCGACGAGTACGAGCGGTGGACCGGGAACGCCGCCCTCGTGCGGGAGTTCGAGGACGAGGCCCGGGCGGCCCTGCACTGGATCGACGAGTACGGCGACATCATGGGCGACGGATACGTCTGGTACCAGCGCCGCAACGAGAAGACCGGGTTGGAGAACCAGTGCTGGAAGGAATCCGCCGGCGCGATCTCCTTCCGTGACGGCCGGCTGCCGGCGCTGCCCCGGGCGACGTGTGAGTTGCAGGGTTACGCCTACGACGCCAAGATCCGCGGCGCCCGGCTGGCCCGCGAGTTCTGGAACGACCCCGCCTACGCCGACCGCCTCGAACGGGAGGCGGCCGAACTGAAGGAGCGGTTCAACCGCGACTTCTGGG